>CAJYBN010000041.1 GCA_913064925.1 uncultured Peptococcaceae bacterium | reverse complement strand
GCAGGAAGTGGGATTTACCCTCTATGAAGGGGAGACTTTAGCTCTTGTCGGGGAGAGTGGTTCCGGCAAAACAACTCTGGCTAAAACGATTATTGGCCTGTTTGAACCCGATCAGGGAGAAATATTCCTTGAAGGAGAAAAGGTCGTCCACAGAAAGAAGGATTTTTATGAGCGTGTGCAGATGATTTTCCAGAACCCCGGGGAGTTCATCAGCCACCGTATGAACGTTTATCAGGCGGTAAAAGAGCCTTTGGATGTGCAGGAAAGAGGTAATGAGGAAGAGAAACTCGAAGCGGTCAGGCGTGTTTTGGACGAGGTGGAACTGCCTGCCGGCGATGATTTCTTGAAGAAATACTCCCACCATTTAAGTGGTGGTGAGGCGCAGAGGGTTGCCATCGCCCGCGCCCTGGTTTTAAATCCCAAGCTTTTAATTGCTGATGAGCCGACCTCGGCATTAGATGCCAGCGTACAGGCCAAGATTTTAAAACTTCTCCTCAATCTTCAAGAAAAAAGTGGCCTGGCCCTGCTCTTAATCACTCATGACATTGCACTTGCAAGAAAGGTCAGCGACCGGGTGGCTGTTATGCTGAAAGGGTATATTGTCGAAGAAGGACCGGCCAGTGAAGTAATAAGCATGGCAAAAGAACGTTTAGATTCCCAAGTTCTAAACGCACGAGAAAAATGCAAATGCGGCAAACAAGAACCGGGTGTTGGAAAAGGATGCTCTTTTACCCGGCGCTGCCCCGGGGCCTTGCCCCGTTGCTTTGAGGAAAAACCCAAATTAAAGGCTTGTTCTGCACATCAGGTAGCTTGCTTTCTTATCGAGTGAAAATGGTAGTGCTTATTTCTACCGCATTGCAAAAAGGTGTCAGAAATACTGTCCCCTGGTTTAACATAATGCCGATTGTTTCGGCATTTTTTAAATCTTTTTCTTTTAGTTCCCAGTCATAGATCCTAATTCGTTTTCGCAGATTGCTCTGGTATCAAAAGCGGTTGCAGATTGTTCGATCTGATAATATGGGTACGGTTTGGGCTAAATGAATTTGAAAATGTTTACGTAAAAACTAAAAAAGTTTAACGGGAGCTTAATTTGTATTTTACAAAGCCATTAGATAATAAAAGTGCACACAAACCCGGCTCTTTGCAGCCGGGGTGTTTTATTTAGAGGCAACATATCTAGATATCTATACAAGCCGAGGTGGTGAGATTGAGAACAGTTGAGTTTAAGAGACATAATGGCGTACCCTACTATCGCCAACTGGCGGACATCCTGCACCGGCAGATTCAGGAGGGTATCTTTGCTGCAGGTGAAAAACTGCCATCTGAGAAGGAACTTAGTGTTACCTACGGAGTTAACCGGCATACCGTTCGCCAGGCACTGTCCGAACTGGTTTCCCGGGGGCTGGTTTACAAGCAAAAAGGGAAAGGGACCTTTGTTAGTCCCGCTGCAGGTGGCGTTGTGTATTACCGTTACTCCCGCAGTCACCGCTTTACTCAGAACATCCTGGATTTAGGTTTAAAACCGGAGGCGAAGGTGCTGGAAGTCAGAGAAGATGGTGCTCCTTCGCGGGTTGCTAAAAGCCTGAACCTTACCTCATCTGATCGGGTGATTCTCCTGGAGATTCTTCGTTTTGTAGATGAAATTCCCTTTTGTATCAGTAGTGTATATTTACCTGCTGCACATGTTCCCGGCTTGCCGGAAAAAATTAACGATTTTACTTCTCTGCACCAGTTATTGTTTGAGTCCTACGGTTTGAGACCGGTGCGCCTGCACTCAGCCTTTCATGCTACTTTCCCGGATATTGATGATGCATTAATGCTTCAGATTCCTCAAGGTCAACCTGTTTTGAAAGTAGAAAGTCTGATGGTCACTAACGATGGCCTTCCCATTGAATATTGCATCAGCAGATTCCGGGGTGATCGCTGTAAGATCGGTGTGGATTTTGTTTAGGTTAGCAGACATAAATTGTACAAAGTGGAGAACTGGAAAGGCCAGCCACATCAACACCGAAAAGCCCGGCCACGTCAACGCCTGAAAAACATGCAAATTGGCCTGAGGTTTTACGCATTGGCACGAGCCCGGCTACCGGAGATGAAGCGGAGATAAGGGCAAGATATAAACTATTTGTGAAATATCTGGAAAGGGAGCTGGGAATTCCGGTGGAGCTATTTGTAGGGACCGACTACACAGCGGTGATCGAGGCCATGCGGGCAAAGAAGTTGGAACTTGCATATTATAGGCCTTTTGGTTACATAATGGCCGCCGAAAGAGCCAATGCTGAGGCGATCGCTGCCGACGCAACTGAGAAGGGTCTCTCTACTTACCACAGTTACATAATAACCCATCCCCGTACCGGAGTGAAAAACCACCCAAAACAGTAGTATGGTAAAAAATACCAACCAATGCCATTTTGAGGGCGTTTTAAAAAATCAAGTTCCGTATTAGCTTATTTACAATGATTAGGCTTAAATATTATACAATATCTTTAATAATGTCGGTATATTAGCTATTTTTGCCCCTATATTGACTGGGGGTGAAAATAAAAAAGCCCTCTTCAAAGGGCTTGATAGGTGTGGTTTCGGACTTTCCGAAAGTATTCACAGAACATTAAGGGGGGGATACGAGTCAAATTACGGATTCTCACCGATGAGTGAGTCATGATTAAAACCTGATAGTTAACGGAGGAGGTCTTGCGGATGTTCTTTAAGGTGATTCGGAAAGCAAAGTACAGATTTACGTCTCTCCTTATCACGAGCTTGGTTTTGGCGTTGCTTGTCTCTTTTGGGATCGGTGGTTGTGGTCCTGGAGCAGACGATGGGACGAAACCAGAGGTGCTCCGGTTGGGCCTTATCCCTGCGGAAGATATCGAGGAGATGGTCAAGGCTTTTGAGCCGGCGAGGCAGTACCTGGAGAAGGAGTTAGGAATCCCCATCGAGGTGTTTAAGGCCACCGACTATACCGCGGTGATCGAGGCGATGCGGGCAAAGAAGGTGGATGTGGCTTATTTTGGCCCGTTCTCATACGTTCTGGCGGCGAAGCGGGCGAACGCCCAGGCGATTGTTGCCGGGGGTGACGAAGACGGGAGACTCAGGACCTACCATAGCTCCTTGATTACCCACAAGGATAGCGGCCTGAAAAGCGTTGATGATGTCAAGGCGCGGGCTGGCGAGCTTACCATCTCCTTTGTCGATCCTGCTTCTACCTCCGGCCATCTGATTCCCAGGGGGCACCTGCAATCGGTCGGCATTAATGTTGATGAGGATTTCAAGGAGGTTGTTTTCGCCGGGGGGCATGACGCTTCGATTTTGGCGGTTAAGGCCCGGAAGGTCGATTTGGGGGCAGCGGCGGACATCCAGTATCAGCGGGCAGTGGAAAAGGGATTGGTAGATCAGGATGAAGTTTTTGTGATCTGGAAGTCGGACCCTATCCCCCGGTCACCGGTTGCGGTAAGGGGAGATTTAGATGAAGCCTTGATCAAAAAGATACAGCAGGCGTTCCTTGATATGTCCCAAAAGGCCCCCGAGGCGTTCGAACAGTTCGAGGGAAGATGGGAGAAGAATGAATCATACGTGGCAGTAAGCGACGAGACTTATGAAGGTATCCGGAAACTGGCGATCGCCTTGGGCAAGCTCTAAGTAAAAAGTATGCATCCCGCTCCCATTGGCGGGAGCGGGATGCTTGAAAATTAAGGAGGTATGCACAAAGATGCTGGCTGTTAAAGGTATCACCAAGAAGCTGCCTGACGGTAGGCTGCTCTTGCGGGAGATAAGCTTCGAGGCAAAAAAGGGAGAATTTATCGGCATTTTGGGCGAGAGCGGTGTGGGCAAGACTGTGTTATTGAGGTGCATAAATGGGCTAACTACGCCGGATAGCGGTGAGGTTATCCTTAACGAGGACGGGAACCCGCAAAAAATCAACGGGAAAAAGGGCCAGGAACTTAGAAGGATCAGACGGCGCATCGGGATGATCTTTCAGGGATCGATCCTGGTCAAAAGGCTAAGCGTCCTCGAGAACGTTTTAACCGGTGGGCTTGGCCGGATCAGCACTATGCGCAGTTTATTATACGGCTTTACAGATAAGGAGGTCCAGGCGGCGTTATCTGCCCTCGAAAAAGTAGGGGTGAAGCACCTGGCCGGTCGGCGGGCAGAGACCTTAAGCGGCGGGGAGATGCAGCGGGTGGCTATCGCCCGGGCGCTTTTCCAGGAGCCTTGTTTATTGCTGGCGGATGAACCGGTGGCCAACCTTGACCCTAAGAATACCGAGGTGGTGTTGGATTACCTGAAACCATTGACTAAGGAGATGGCGATCATCGCCGTTTTCCATGCTCCTGAGCTCGTTAGCAGGTATTGCACCAGGGCCATCGCGATTAAGGATGGTACCGTGGTCTATGACGGCAGCCCTCATTTATCAAGTAGCGTCCTCGAATACATTTACGGCACCGGGCCTGCGGTTAAAAGTGCTTGAGTTAAGGGCCAGAGTTTCAGCGAAGAAACGCTATTTTATAGGAGTGTCTGATGGTGGGGGTACTGAAAAGGTATAAGAGGGTATTCTTACCGGTGGTTATCCTTACCCTGCTTTTGTGGGGTGGGTCCGTTATCTGCCAAGTTGAGCCGGCAGTTCTTATCACAGGCGTTCCCCAGGGGCTCGACCTGCTAAGGCAAATGTTTCCACCGGCGTGGAGCGCGTTTCCTGAGCTTGTGGGGCCGGCGCTCGAAACAGTGCAGATCGCTTTAGTGGGCACAGTATTTGGGGCGCTGCTGTCCCTTATCATCAGCCTGTTTGCGGCAAGCAACCTCAATCCGAACCGGAAGGGGCGTGAGATCGCCAGGGGTATCTGTTCCGCCGAAAGGGCGCTGCCAGATCTGATTGTGGTCCTCTTTTTTGTAGCTATCGTCGGTCTCGGCCCGTTTCCGGGTGTGATGGCGCTGGCCGTTAGCTCGATCGGCATGCTGGGGAAACTATTTGCCGACGCTATCGAGGAAATAGACCCCAAACCTTTGGAATCCCTGGCTGCGGTTGGGGCAACCAAGGCGCAGATCATCCGCTACGCCGTGCTTCCACAAGTCTTGCCTTCACTGATCGCCAATACCCTGTACAGATTCGATGTCAATATCAGGATGTCAATCTTCATCGGGGTGGTCGGGGCCGGAGGCATCGGCTTTGAGCTTCTGATGGCGATGCGGCTGCTCGAGTTTCAGACGGCGCTTTCCGCCATAATTACCATTTTGATGTTAATTCTTCTTTGCGAGAAGCTGTCAGATGCTCTTAGGAAAAGTATCCTCGGGCAAGAGGTGTTGCGATGAGTGGCAAAACAAGCGCTACGACCGGGCAAGGGGATTGGGGGTACCAGCGCTACTTCCAAAGGCATCTTTTAACCGGGACCGTTTTTCTACTCATTCTGGGGTGGAGTGTTGTTGATTTGGGAATCAGCCCGCAACTGTTTTTAAGCGGGCTCCCCCACTTTTTCAACTTGGTGCGGGAGATGTTTCCGCCGAACTGGGAGGTGCTGGCCAGCGGCAAGGTGCTATGGTCGGTTTTAGAGACGTTATCAATGGCTTTTGTGGGGACATTCTTGGGGGCTATCCTATCCTTTCTTTTGGCACTATTCGCCGCTAATAATCTGGCCCTATCGAAGATGGTTCGCGAAACGGCCAGGGGGATTATGGCCGCTGAGCGAGCGTTGCCAACGCTGGTGCTAATCCTTCTGCTCGTGGTGATGATCGGCCTTGGCCCCTTTTCGGGGATGATTTGTATCGCCATCGGCTCGGTCGGCTCGCTGGGGAAACTCTTTGCTGAGGCGATCGAAACTGTGGACCCCAAGCCCATAGAATCCTTAGAGTCGGTCGGGGCTAACAAAATACAGGTCATCCGCTTCGCCGTACTGCCGCAAGTCTTGCCCTCATTGATCGCCAATACCCTGTACCGGTTCGATATCAATCTCCGCGTGGCTTTGTTTTTAGGCGTGGTTGGGGGCGGCGGCATCGGTTTCGACCTCCACCTGGCAATGAGCCTTTTTAAGTATGCAGACGCCCTGGCGATAACAGCGGTGATTTTCATTATGGTGTGGCTGGCGGAGAAGATCTCCGACTATCTTAGGAAGATGGTGATCGGGCGGGAGGTCTTGCAGTAATTTGAAAGGGTAAGGGAAACGGCGTCGGGGAATTGAGTACATCGAGTTAGGAGATAGTTGTTAATGCTACTACAGAAAAGAACGGAGATTCTGATCGAGGGTGATTTTGCAGTCTTTCGGCGACTAGCTGAAAAGATAGCTGAAGATAGCAAGGTGAAAGGCACATGCGGGCCAGAGACTACCCTGGTGATGATGCCGGTAATGGATACGGTGGAGATGGCCCCTTTTTACCTCGTAGAGGTGCTGATCACCGAGTGCGCGGTGGAGGTCGACGGCACATCAGGATTCGGCTTTGTGATAGGCGACGAGCCGGAAAGGGCTTTGTGCCTTGCGATAATAGAGGCTGCCCTAAATTCGGGGCACAGCCTCGTGCCGGAGATCGAAAGGGCGCTATCTGAGCAAGAAAAGGCGATCCTGGCAAAGAGAAGAAGGGAGTATAACATCATCGCCAGAACGAAGGTCGACTTTGAAACCAGGGAGGGCTGAAGTTGGATTTCGCCCTTTTTGCTGCCCAGCGTGTCTACAGGCAGGTGCTTGATTGCATGGCCCGGCCGGGAAAGATCAATCTGCTTGGGGATTTCTCTTTCGATATGACCGGCTGCTAACAGGTCGGTCTTTGCCGTGGCCCTCACACTTTTCGATAACGAGGTCTCTTTTCATGTAGTAGGAGACGAGGATAACAGGCTGCAGGAGTTTTTGCGCCTGCACACCCTGGCCAGGGTGAGCCTTTT
This sequence comes from uncultured Peptococcaceae bacterium, assembly GCA_913064925.1. Lineage (GTDB taxonomy): Bacteria > Bacillota > Desulfotomaculia > Desulfotomaculales > Desulfallaceae > CAJYBN01. The sequence continues at coordinate 9,344 of CAJYBN010000041.1, read as the reverse complement.
AGATACGGCGGATTTCATCATCGTCCGCGGGCCGGGGAAAAGGGATGTGGTTCTGTCAGAGGCAAAAAAGGAGAGCTTCTATTTCCGGAAGAAGGGGCAACCGTGATTTGCGCGGTTGATTCTTTGCGGCCGGGTAATTCCGCCGGCCCGGGCCGGGACCGGAATGGTGTAACCATACAACTTCAGGGACCGGGTGTGAAAGATAAAAGAAGCCTGCAGGTCAGCGGTATCGAACCTTTTCACCTAAAAGAGATCAAGCAGTTGAATAATGAATTTCCTTTAGGCGTGGATCTAATCCTGGGAGGAAACGACTGTCAGGTGGCGTGCATTCCCCGGAGCGCAGCCATTGCCTGGGAGGTGGTGGATTAATGGGTTGCGTAGCCGTCAGGGGCGGCCTGAAAGCGATTGAGAACGCCGAGCGGCTGGTTAGATACTTCAGGGTAAAAGGTGACTCCTGGTCGCTCGAGGTAAAACAGATACGCGAGCAGTTCCGCCTGGCCGTCGACCAAGTTATGGCGGAGGGCTCTTTATATGCCCCGCTTTACGCGGCCGCAGCCCTCAAGCAGGCGGAAGGTGATACGATAGAGGTGTCGTTCATCCTGCGCGCCTTGCGCTCCTCCCTGCCCCGCAACCATTACGCCGTGGTTGCGGATACGCGGGAAATGGAGATCATCCGGCGGATATCGGCAACTTTTAAGGATATTCCGGGCGGGCAGATTTTAGGGCCGACGCGGGATTACACCCAGCGCCTCCTCGATTTTTCACTGATGGAGGAAGGATCGTCCGAGATCCAAAAGTTCAAAGATGAGTTCTTAACGGGGCTTGGCGATGATGACTCCCCGGACTTCCCTAAAATCGTTGAGATGCTCCGCCGGGAGGGCCTGCTTGAAGAGCCGCCGCCAAAACCTGATGAGCCACTGGTGGATATAACCAGGGAGGCGTTGAAGTTTCTTGCCCCGCGCTCAGCCAGGCTGCAGGTTCTTGCCCGCGGGGAAACAGGCGGGATGCTCGCCATTGCCTACAGCGTGGACTTTCTTTCCAGCCGCATACGCAACGCCATCATTTAAGGAGTGGGGTAGATGAGTGAAAAGGGAGAGCGCTTCCGAACAATACTGCACAGGGTGGATAAAGGGATCCTCGGTCAACTGGCTCGCAGTGTGCTGGCTGCCGTCCCGGAAATCAGGGTAATTAAACCGCCTCAAGTGGGTTTGGTGATGATACGGGCCCGGGAAACGGTGGAAAACCAGCCTTTCAACTTGGGGGAGGTTTTGGTTACGGAATGCACCGTGGCGCTCGGGGAAGCTACTGGCTGGGGTTGTTGTCTCGGTGACGACCCGGATCGAGCTTATCACCTGGCCGTGCTTGACCTGGTCTTGCACCTGGGCGTGGGGCCGGTTGAGAGAATAGAAGCGGCCCTGCTGGCTGAGGAGGAACGCATACTTCAAGAAGATGTGTCTGAATTTGCCAGTATTGCTCGTTCCCAGGTTCAATTTGATGTTTTGGGGTGATGAAGGAGATGCGGGATATGTCCTGGTTTGATCCAGTTTACAGCAGTCAGAGGTTATTTCGTCAACTACTGGACTGCATGGCCAGGCCGGGGAAAATAGCCGAACTCAGGGGTTTTGAGGGAGGACCTAGGGACTTTCTTTACGTTGGTGCCCTGGCACTAACGCTATTGGATGGAGAAACCACATTTGCAGCACCGGAGCCGGGGTGGGAGGAATTTGTTTCCTTTTGCAAGTTTTACACCGGGAGCAGGCTAGTAGCTCCAGAACAGGCAGATTTCGTGTTTATCAGCGGAGTTCAGCCGGTGCCGGAATTGAGACAGGTTTGCCGCGGCAACCTGTTGTTCCCTGACCAAGGGGCAACTGTCATCTGCTGCGTAAATGCCATTTATCCCGGTGCTTTCCAGCCCGCCGGAGAAGGGATTGTGCTGCGCCTGCGGGGACCTGGAGTGCCGGGTGAACAAGAGCTCACCGTGGCCGGGCTAGCCAGAGAGAATCTGGCCTGCTTGGAGGAACTTAACTCTGAATTTCCCCTCGGGGTGGATACCATCCTGGTGAGTCTTCAGGGGCAGCTGGCTTGTATTCCCCGGTCGTCAACTATGACATGGAGTTAAAGTTTTACAGGCAGGAGGGTGGAAGACTCATGGGATATGTGCCTATCAAAGGAGGGCAGGCCGCAATCGAGGCAGCTGAGAAGTTGGTGCGTTACTTTCGCCTGCGAGGCGGGTCGGCCCCCCTGGAAATTAAACAGATCCAGGACCAGATGCGTCTGGCCGTAGACCGGGTTATGGGCGAAGGATCCTTATATGCACCTTTTCATGCAGCCCTGGCTCTGAAGCAGGCCGAAGGAGATACCATAGAGGCATCTTTTCTCCTGCGGGCTTACCGATCTACGTTGCCCAGGATTGGTTATTCCGTTGTCGTGGATACCAGGGATATGACAGTCATCCGGCGTATATCGGCGGCTTTCAAAGATATACCTGGTGGCCAGATCCTTGGTCCTACCCGGGATTACAGTTTACGGTTGCTGGACTTTCAGCTAGCAGATGAAAGTCTAACTCATATCAGGGAGTTTTTGAGTAAATTTGCTCCCGGAATGATGAGGGGCGAAAAAATAGGAACGGAAGAGGTTCCACCATCTTTCCCTAAGGTGGTGGACATGCTGCGAGCCGAAGGGCTTCTGGAGACCCTTACCGCTGGAGAGGAAGCGGAAGAAATAATCGACATTACCCGGCAGCCCATCACCTTCCCGGCTCCCCGGGCAGCCAGGCTACAAGCGATGGCTAGGGGAGAAACGGGAGGTTTAATGGCCTTAGCCTACAGCAGTATGCGGGGTTACGGCAATGTTCACCCCACTCTGGGGGAATTGCGGGTGGGTTATGTTCCGCTACGCGTGTATCACAAGACCCGATCAGATGAAGTAGTAACGGTGGGGCGGGTACTGGTAACGGAAGCAGAGGTCATTGCCCGGATGGATGCCGAGGAAGATAATATTCCCCGCTTTACGCTGGGCTATGGTCTTTGCTTTGGACATAACGAAATAAAGGCTATTTCCATGGCTGTACTAGACCGGGCCATGCGTACGGGTTCTAAAGAAGCGCCGGCAGAGGACGAAGAGTTTATCCTCTATCACATTGACGGTATTGAGGCTTCGGGTTTTACCGCACACTGGAAGCTACCCCATTACGTCACTTTCCAATCGGTATTGGACCGTTTGCGCCGGGCACAGCAGGTGGCGCGCAGAGAGGGGGAGGGTACGCAGTGATGCTAAAGAAAAAAATACAATCAGGATACAATTTTGCTTTTCTGGATGAACAAAGCAAAAAAGAAATCCGGCGGCGCACGTTGAAAGCTGTTGCTATTCCGGGTTACCAGGTGCCTTTCGCTTCCCGGGAATTACCAATCGCCCGGGGGTGGGGTACCGGTGGCTTGCAGTTGACCATGTCCCTGATTGGTCCGGACGATATCTTAAAGGTGATTGATCAGGGTTCTGACGATGTGGTTAACGCTGTAAATATTCGTAAGCTTCTGGCACAGACCACCGGGGTGCGCACGACAGAGGATACCCGTGAAGCTACGCTGATCCAGACCCGGCACCGCATTCCAGAAGAACCGCTGGAGGACTGGCAGATTCTAGTGTTTCAAGTTCCTTACCCGGAACCCCTGCGCCGGGTAGAGCCCAGTGAAGTGAAAACCCGGGAGATGCACGCGGAGGCCGATTACAGCCGCTTGTGGGTTTACCTGTATGAGGATATCGTGCGCTGGGGTGAGATTACTATTGGAGCTCAGTATCCCGTCATGGTAAACGGGCGATATGTTATGGACCCTTCCCCTGTTCCCCGCTGGGACGTACCGCGGTTGAATATGGCTGAGACCCTGTACCTTTTTGGCGCCGGGCGGGAAAAGCGCATTTACGCCGTGCCGCCACATACACGGGTAGAATCGCTCCAGTTTTCTGATTATCCTTTCCAGGTGGAGGACTTCACCGGTAAGCAGTGTGATCTCTGTGGTAGTACCGATGCTTACTTGGATGAAATAATTGATGATGTTACCGGTGCAAGACGTTACACTTGCTCCGATACTGCTTACTGTGCTAAACGGCGCCAGTTGAAGGAGGAAGCAGGTAAAAATGCCTAAGGAAGAACCTTTGCTCAGGGTGCGAAGGCTGGCCCGCATTTTCGGCAGCGGGTGTAGTAAATGTACAAGTTGCACCGGCCCCTTGACAGGAACCAATATTTGTTCCTACTGTCATTCTATAGTAGCTTGTGCTGGTGTTTCCTTTGACCTTTATGCGGGTGAAATTCTGGGAGTAGTGGGAGAAAGCGGTTCTGGCAAGAGCACTCTGGTGCAGTGTCTTTACTTCGATTCCCCTGCCACTGCCGGCGAGGCTTATTTTAAGGCTTACAAAGATGGTCAGGCAAACATGCTTGCCTGCAGTGTCCAGGAGAAACGCTACATTCGTCATCACCTGATGGGAATGGTTTATCAGAATCCCCAACAGGGGCTAAAGCTGGATTTTACCGCAGGGGGTAATATTGCTGAAAAACTTCTTGCTGCTGGTATTTACCATGTGGGTCAGATTCGTCGGCGAGCGGCGGAGTTGCTGCAGTGTACGGAAGTTCCACTGGAGCGAATGGATCACCTGCCGCGTTTTTTTAGCGGAGGCATGCAACAGCGGGTACAGATCGCCAAGGCTTTGGCCAATAACCCGCCCCTGGTTTTCCTGGATGAAGTAACCACAGGTTTGGATGTTTCTGTGCAGGCTCGGGTGCTGGATCTGATCAAAAAACTCCAAAGGAAACTGGGGTTAACCATGATTGTAATATCCCATGACCTGGGAGTTATACGCTTGTTGACCAACCGCGTGCTGGTGATGAAATCCGGCCGGGTGGTGGAAACGGGACTTACAGACCAGATCCTGGAGGATCCCCAGCACCCCTATACCCAGTTGCTGGTAAGTTCTATGCTTTAGTTCTTTTAGTAAGACCATTACCGATAAATTTTAATTCGCAGGGGAGATATAACGTGGCTGAGATACTTCGAGTTTTGGGGTTGACGAAAATATTTAAACTGCATCTTCTGGGAGGCAAGGAGGTCATTGGGTGCAAGGATATTTCCTTTACCCTTGGGACCGGAGAAGTGCTGGGCATTCAGGGGCCGAGTGGGGTGGGGAAATCAACGGTGCTGAAATGTATTTACCGTTCATATGTAGCCTCTGCAGGCCAGGCCTTCTACCGGTCGATTAATGGAGTGGTTGACCTGTTACAGGTACCGGAAAGGGATATTCTAGAACTACGGCGGCAGGAAATTGGTTACGTGTCCCAGTTTTTGCGGGTAGTACCACGTGTTTCGGCCCTGCAAGTAGTAGCCGAAAGCATACTGCTGCAGGGCCGGGAAGAGTCCAGCGCTTTGAGAGAGGCCGGCCGCCTTTTAATGTATCTCGGTATACCCAAGGAACTTTGGGATGCTTCACCTGCCACCTATAGCGGTGGACAGCAGCAACGCGTTAATGTGGCCCGGGCTATCATTACTTGTCCCCGATTGCTCCTTCTGGATGAACCTACTGCTTCCCTGGATGAACAAGCTAAGCAGCGGGTACATGAATTAATTTTGGAGCTAAAGCAAAAAGGTACAGCTGTTCTTATGGTTTCCCATGACCGGGCAAGCTTGGAACAAGTGGCAGATAGAATACTATTCCTCGATTGCGTAGGGGATAACCAGACGGGGGAGGTGACTAGACGTGCCTTCGAAGTTGCTCATCACTAATGTCCGGGTAGTCCTGCCCTACCGGGTATTGGAGCCAGGCTACGTGTATGTGGAAGAAGGTTGCATCGGGGAAGTGGGAGAAGGAGTGACTTCAGGTGGTTCCAGTTTGCCCGAGTTGGACGGGGCCGGTGCCTACATCCTGCCGGGCCTGGTAGATATCCACAGCGATGCCGTGGAAAAGGAGATTCAGCCTCGCCCCAATGTTATCTTTCCCGTGGGGCCGGCTTGTAGCGAACTGGAAAGAAAACTAGCCGCAAACGGAATAACTACCATCTTCCATTCTATTTCTTTCTCGGCGGGAGAGGGGGTCCGATCCAATGATTTGGCGGCAACAATTGCCCGTTACATTTCCGGGCAGGCGTGTCAATGTCACTTGGTCCGTAACCAGGTGCACCTGCGCTATGAAATTAGTAACACGGCTGCCCTGGAGCTGATGGAGGAACTCATCGCCGAAGGAGTGGCCAATCTTTTTTCCTTTATGGATCATACTCCGGGGCAGGGACAGTACGGGTCAGTGGAGCAATACAAGAAGTACGTCAAGAAGACCTACTGGTTGAATGAAGAGGAATGCGATACCCTGGTAGCCCAGAAGATTCGGGAACGGCAGGAAATGGATCCGGCACGACTACGATCCCTGGCTGCTACTGCTCAGGCTCATGGGGTCCCACTGGCCTCCCATGACGACGATACTCCAGACAAAGTAGAGGAGATGTACCGCCTGGGAGCAACCATCGCTGAATTTCCCGTTAACCTGGCTACGGCCAGGTATGCCCGTTTGCTGGGGATGCATGTTTGTGTGGGGGCCCCTAATATTTTAAGAGGCGTCTCCCACGAAAATAATTTGAAAGCCCGCGAAGCACTGGATAATGGGGCGGCAGATATTCTTTGTTCCGACTACTACCCTCCGGCGCTCTTGCAGGCCGTTTTTTGCTTGGCAGCGGACGGTTACAGCTTGCCTGCTGCAGTGCGCTTGGCCACCCTTAATCCGGCTCAAGCTACCGGTCTGGCTGGTGAACTGGGCTCGGTAGAAGAGGGGAAAAAGGCTGACTTAATCCTGGTGCGGTTAATTGGCGGCCACCCAGTGGTCATGGGTACGGTAACAGGAGGAAAAGTGGTGGCCTGGTTTGCCTATCATAATGAATTCGGGAAGGAGACAGAAAAGGTTGATCCCAAGGCTTATTGCAGTCCAATGTTGCTTTCGGCAACGCGTAACTAGAACAGGGGTACCATAATGCCTGGCTGTTTTACCCTGGTGGCCTGGCGGTAAACCCGGTAAGGAGGGGTTTCAATGTTTAAAGGGTTTGGCATCAATGCCGCTGCTGCCCGGTTGGATAACAACTTGGGCACCCTGGCCCGGGATTTAGGGTATTTTGCCGAGCTGGGTTTTGATTATGTGGAAATTCCCGTGCACGGAGTGGGGGCCATGGCAGGGGGACGGCTGTTACCCCGGCGGGTGGAGGAAATACGCCGGTTACTTGCCCGGTTTCCCTTTCGTTACACCGTCCATGCTCCCAATCCTTTAAACCTGATGGATTTGGAAAACCTGCCCTGGCAAAAACAGGTTTTGAGGGAAAGCCTGGAGTTTGCCGCGGCCATTGGATCGGAGGTACTGGTTTACCATAGTGGCAGGTATATACCAGAGGAGTCCTTCCATCTGCCTGGAGGACGGCGGAACCTTAGCCCGGAAGTTAAAGATGAGATGCGCCGGCAAGAGCGGGAAGCGTTACTGGACCTGGCCGAAAAAGCGAAACAACTGGGGGTTACCATAGCCATGGAAAATGCCCGGCCTTACCTGGATGGTAGTCCCTATTGTTATGCGGAACACTTGTCCTTGCTGGTGGAACAGGTGAAGGCCATCGGTCATCCCCGGGTGGGCATAACCCTGGATGTGGGTCATGCATATATATCGGCCCGGTATTATGGCTCTGATTTCCTGGAAGCCGTGGCCCTGGCCGCTCCATACGTGCGCCACTTGCACCTGCACGATAACTTCGGCCGGGTTTCCAGTTCTCTGGAAAAGAAACAGGCCGAGTTGATGGCCGCCGGCCGGGGGGATCTGCACCTGCCCATCGGTTTTGGCGAAATCCCAGTGGCTGATGTGCTTGCTTTATTGCGGGATTACTCCGGTGTGATAGTACACGAAATTCGTCCCCGTTACTGGGAGTGGGCCGGGGCGGCCCTGGAACGGGGACAGCAGTTGGTGGCCTGCCTGGGAGCTGCCGCGCGTAAAAGTTCTGCTTCTTAAGTGCCAACCTGGAAGAAAACCGCATATTAGGGCTTGGTCTATAAAGGGCGAAGGGTGTTTTATGACCACAGCATCCTGTACTGCGCCTGCCAATGCCAGGTGAAAATATCGCTCAGGTCTGCTGTAGCTGCAGGGAAAGATGTTCTTCACACCTGCCATGCCGGGCTGGTGCACCTGGCGGTTCCCCTGCGGGTGGATGGAGAGATCGTAGCCGTAGTGCTGGGCGGCAACGTAGCCCTGCGGCCGCCGGCAGGGGAGGCGGTAGCGCGGCTGGCCCGGGAAACGGGCCTTGACCCGGAAGAGCTTCAGGCGGCATCCGGAGCGATACCCATCTGGCCGGAAGAGCGGCTCCGGACTGCCATGGCGCTGGTACAGGCGGCAACGGACACCGTGGCCCGGCTGCTGTACGCCAGGCAAAAACTTCAGAGGAAAGTGGGCGAACTTACCGCTCTCTTTGAATTCACCCGCACGGTCTCCGGCAGTCTCCAGGTGACCGAAGTGGCGCAGCAGGCCTTGAAAGCGGTGCTGGGGTTGACCGGGGCCACCAGCGGCTCGGTGGTAATGCTGAGTGAGGTGGTGCCGGGGGTTACGGAAAGCGAAACGGCGGCTACCCTGGAGTCCTGCAGCGAGTTCCGGGTCGTACCTGCAGGCGAAATAATTGCCGCCGTTGAGAGCGAGGCCCGCACCGCACACTTTGACAGCCGCCCCGAAGGCAGCACGCCTGAAGAAAAGCGGCCGGCGGTAGCCATACCCCTTACGGTCGGCGGTAAGGTAACGGGCATACTAACCATAGCAGGCAGGCCAGAAGGTGCGCGCTTTACGGAAGATGAGACCGTTTTTTTAACCACCCTGGGTACCAGTCTCGGGCTGGCGCTGGAAAATGCCCGCCTGTTTCGCCAGTTGCAGGCAAGGGCAACCATGCTGGAACGGCTTATTGAAGTAGGACAAGTGATATCGGGCAGCCTCGATATGGACCTGGTACTTGAGTCGGCTCTGGCAAATTTAAGGGATGTGTTAGGTGTACAATGGTGCGCGCTGCGGCTGCTTGACGAGGAGACGGGCGAACTAGTGCTGAAGGCCAGCCTGGGCATGAGCGCGGAGCTGCGGGCCAGGGCAGGCCGTGTCCGGCCGGACGGTACCCTGCTGGGCAAGGTTCTTCAGACGGGGAAACCCATCGCTATGGCAGATCTAACCGCTGACGAATCCGGCTTACACCTACCCTACTACGCGGCGGAGGTGCGGGCCGTTGCCGTGGTGCCGGTGGAGGTGGGCAGAAAGATTCTGGGCACATTGAAGGTTTATTCCCCTGTACCGCGGCACTGGACGAA
>CAJYBN010000040.1 GCA_913064925.1 uncultured Peptococcaceae bacterium | reverse complement strand
AGCCATTGCTGGTAAAACTTGCCGCCGCGCTGGTTAAGTGGCTGCCGTCCGAGAAAGAAGCCAAGCTGGAAAAAAAATTGATACGGGCGGGTCTTATTGAGCGGGTAAACCCCGTGGAGCTGTTAGTCATCAAGTGCCTGGCGGCTTTCGCGTTGGGCGCGTGCGCGCTGGTTGCCGGCGGCATGCTGCAGGTTGCGCCGGTCAATTGGGCCTTGCTCCTGCTGCTGGGCGTTCTGGGGGGCGCTATGCTGCCGGATTATTACCTGCTGGTAAGGGCCAGGCGCAGGAACGCCGAGGTGGAAGCGTCGCTGCCGCAAATTCTAGACTTGCTTACGGTCAGCGTGGAGGCGGGTTTGGGCTTCGACGGGGCGGTACAGAAGGTTATCGCCAAGTCAAAGGGTGTTTTGTCTTGGGAGTTGAAAAAAATGATGCAGGAAATCAAGGTGGGCAAAACCCGCCGCGAGGCTTTGCGAGACCTGGCAGAGAGGTTTGCAGTCAGCGACTTGCATAACTTTGTCAGTGCGGTTATTCTTGGCGAACAGCTGGGCATCAGCATCGGTAACGTACTCAGGCGGCAAGCCGACCAGATCAGGCTGCGCCGGCGCCAGCAGGCCGAAGAAAAAGCCATGCAGGCCCCGGTGAAAATGCTCTTCCCGCTGGTATTTATGATATTCCCCGCGCTGTTCATAATTATCCTGGGGCCCGGCGCCATCCAAATATACAGGACGTTTATTCGCTAGCGGAGGTCGGGACGTGGACGGTTGCATGCTGGTGAATGAAAGCAAAGGCACTGTGCTGGCGGACAGGATAATACGGGCTGGCTCCTTCGGCCGTCGCCTGTGGGGTTTGCTGGGTCGCAGCCACATGCCCGCGGGAACGGCCATGCTGCTTGTTCCCTGCCGCCAGGTGCACACCTTTTTTATGCGTTTTGCCATCGATGTCCTGTTTATTGACGAGCAGTACAGGGTGCTGCATATGCTGCCCTGCATGCAGCCGTACCGCATCAGCCCCTACCTGCGCGGGGCCCGGGCGGCTGTTGAACTGGCCACGGGCACTATTGCCGGTACAGGCACGGAAGTAAACGATAGGCTGACAATTGTTCACCGGGAGGTAGGGCTATGAAATTACCTGTACCAGGGCGGTTTTCCATAACCTTTAAAATTGCCGCCAGCTTGAGTTTACTGATACTCTTCTTGATGTTGTCGCTGGGGTTTGTCACCCTGTATCAGCTCAAGGAAACTGTGCAACGGGAAGAAACCGGCCGGGGGCAATACTTGACTCGCATACTATCTTCCAGGGTTGCCGGCCCGCTGCGTGCAGGTGACAAGCCGGCTATACACCGGTTGCTGGAAGAATTCATGGCGGAAACCGGCGTGCAAAGCGTTGCCGTACTGGACAGCGGCCGCCGTCTGGTAGCCAGCGGGGGCTCGCCCAGGCCGGATGAAGCGCTGCGGCGGTTAACAGAATTTGACCACGGCGATTTCCAGGTACATTACGATAGTAACGGTTCATTTTACTTTAGCCGGCAGATGCAGACCGCAGACGGTAAAACTCTGGGCTACCTGGTTGTTGCCGCGCAAGCCGGCCACTGGCCACAAAACGTGCGCAACCTGGCCGTATACCTGGGCACCACCACCATTATTGCCATTATCGCCGGCATTTTTTTGGCCATCATCATCAGCCGCCGCATACTAAACAAGCCCATCGCGGACCTGTCGGCGGCCACCGAGTACATAGCCACCGGCGACTTTTCCCGTAAAGTCAACCTGCACCACCGGGACGAACTGGGCAACCTGGCCATGTCTTTCAACACGATGACCGGTTACCTGGCCAACTTGTTCCGTTCCATTACCTCTTATACCGGTGAACTGGTTAAGTCTTGCCAGTCGCTGAACAACAGCATCAAAAGCACCGGCAATGCGTCCCAGCGCCTGGTTGAATTCATGGACGGCCATGTCGGCAAAACAAAGGAACACATCGTTTTGCTCCAGGGGTGCGCCGACCTGGCGGGCCGGTTGGTGGAGGGGGTGGAACAAGCGGGGCAGGCATTGCAAAAATCGGCCGGCGAAATTTTTACGGCCATGGAGGGCGTGCTAGACCCGGAAACGCTGGTTGCGAGGGCCGCGGGCGACGTGGACGAGGTGAAACGGTCGCTGGATGAGGCGCAAAAGGCGGTTATCTCTCACAAGCAGGTTTGGCGGGAAATGCAGCGGGTTTCCGGCTTATTTGCCGAGTATCTGGACCGCAGCGGGACGTTCAACTTTAAAATAGCCCTGGAGGTGGCCAGGCTGGGCGGCCGGGACATGTCCGGAGAATTGGAGGACTTACAGAAACTGGCCGATGAGGGAGCGGAAAAAACCAATGACATCATGGATAAAATCGCCTTGGCCGTGGAAACTGCCGATTACCTGGAACGGCTCATGGAAGGCAGTATGCAGGCGGCGGTAAAAGGGAGGAACAGCATCGGCGAAGCCGGTGAGCGCCTGCGGGAACTGGACGCAAGGCTGGAAACGGAAAAGCACAAAATAGATGAAACCATGTCCCGCATGGAGGAAAACATTAACCAGGGAGAGCAATTGCTGGAAAAAATGGAACACTTGATGTCCGAGCTGGAAAAGACTGTGGACGCCTATGTGGGAACCGGGGAGGCGGGCAGAAAACAATTGGAACTACTGGGCCAGCTTGAAGCTACTTTGCGTAGGATACTGCGGGTTTCCAATGCCCTCAACAACCTGTGCCTGCAGTTTAAGGTATAAACAAACGTGAGTGGAGCCCATTTTTCCATGCCTATAGGAAATAAGTTCCGGAAACGAAACGACCCCATCCTCTTTTTTGCAGGGTGGGGTTTTTTTAAATTTTTACTATTTTTTCTTTGATGGCCAGCAGTACCGCTTGGGTGCGGTCGGAAACGCCTAATTTTTGAAAGATGTTGGTGAGATGGTTTTTGACTGTCTTTTCGCTGATGTAAAGCTTGCTGGCAATTGTTTTGTTGGAATCGCCATTGGCCACTAGGCGCAGCACTTCCAGTTCTCTTTCGGTCAGACCTCTGGGCCTGTGTTCAGGGGGTTTGGCGGAAAGCTTGTGGATTTGCTTAAATATTTTGTCTGTGATCGAGGGAGAAATAAAGGATTTTCCCTCGGCGACTTGTACTATAGTATTAATGAGCTGGTCCGGGCTGACATCCTTAAGCAGGTAGGCGGCGATACCATTGCGGATCATTTCGATAATGTACTCTTCCTGGTCGTGAATTGTGAGGGCTATTATACTGGTGGCAGGCATCTCCTGTTTGATGGTCTTGCACACTTCAATTCCCGTGATGTCCGGCAGGTTGATGTCCAACAGGACGATATCCGGCCGCCAGCTGCGGCTCAACTCGATGGCCTTTTTGCCGCTGGCCGCTTCCGCTACAACCTTGAACCGTCTTTCCAGGGAAAGTATTTTTCTGATTCCTTCCCTGACCAGGGCATGATCATCGACGATCAATATGGATATTTGTTCCGGCATCGGTCACCCTCCTTTCTTGCGCAAAACAACTTAAACCGGTACGGTGAAGCTGATCACCGTCCCTTTACCTGGTGCGCTGTTGATCTTGAGCTCGCCCCGCAGTATTTGTATGCGTTCGCGCATGTTTATCAGCCCGTAACACTCGCGGTCCTTGTTTTCCTCAATCGTTTTTGGGTCAAAGCCCTTGCCGTCATCCTTAATCAGTACATTGATCTTATTGTGTAATTGCTCCATCTTTACCAGCACTTGCTTGGCCCGGGCGTGCCTGCGCACGTTGTTCAGCGCTTCTTGTATCACCCTGAACAGCGCCACCTCGGTGGCCGGCGGCAGGCGTTTTTGCGTGCCGAAAAACACAAATTCGGCGTTAATTTGATATTGTTTTCTGTAGTCCTCCACGTAGCGGTTAAGGGCCGGTACCAGCCCCAGGTCGTCCAGCACCATAGGACGCAGGTCGAAAATAATTTTACGCACGTCCTGGAGGCTTTGCCGTACCAGTTCCTGTAACCCCACCAATTCCTTTTTCACGCTGTGGGGCTCCACTTCCATAAGTTTAAGAATATACTCGGCCCGCATCACTATGTTGGCCAGCAGCTGGGCCGGACCGTCGTGTATTTCCCGGGCTACGCGCTTGCGCTCTTCCTCTTGCGCCTTGATGATGCTGATGCCCAGTTGATGTATCTGGTGAATTTCCTCTATCTTGGTAGATATATTTTCCATATGTTTGCTCAGGTAGTTGAGAACCACGCCTAAGTGCGACATCATGCTTTCTGCTTTTTCCAGCATGTTCTGAATGCGCCTGAGGTTTCGCTCCAGGTTGTCGCGCTTGTAACGCAGCAGCTCTTCCTGGCCGCGGAGGGTGTTGAGCTCCAGCTGCAGCTTTTGGGCCTGTTCGTACGCCCTTTTGATGTCTTCTTCCGTGTAGCGGTTGAAATTTCTGCTTACTTCCATTAAGTGGTAGCGCGCCTTCTTTTCCCTGGCGGCCAGATTGTCTACGCGCTCGATTAACCGGCTGACTTGTTTTTGCACTTCCTGCAGTTCGTTTTTAACATGGCGGTACTCTACCCGGGCGGTTTCCGCAAAGTCGTAAATCTGTTCCTGCGACTTACCAATGTGGGCTATTGTTTCGTTGATGATTTTGTCCAGCGTTGAGGCCTCAAACAAGGCGAAATTCACCTGCCAGTAGCGAATGCTTTAATATTCGCTCATGCGCGCCGTATATCCTGCTTGGTGCGCGGAATTTGTAGAAAAATGAAGCCCAGCAATTTGCTTACGGAAATGTAACAAATTGTTGCATTTGACGATAATAAGTTTAGTATATCCTTGTAAAAACGGGGGTGGCATGATGCCGTTAAAGGAACTGGCAATTGAAGAATTGGAACAGAGGGCGGAAAAGGCACGCGCCATGCTGAAAAAGTGCACGGTATGTGCACACTGCTGCGGGGTGGACCGCCTGCAGGGGGAGCAGGGGCGCTGCCGGGCGGGCAGGCGGGCCGTGGTCAGTAGTTACGGCAGGCACATGGGGGAGGAAAGCGTGCTGAGCGGCAGCCGGGGGTCCGGGACCATTTTTTTTGGCTACTGCAACCTGTCCTGCAAATTTTGTCAGAACTACGAGTTGAGCCACGAAGGCCGTGGAAGGGAAGTGGGTGCGGAGGAACTGGCGGAAATTATGCTGGAGCTGCAGGAAATGGCCTGCCACAATATCAACCTGGTTTCCCCCAGCCACTACGTACCGCAGGTTCTCGAGGCCATGGTCCCGGCGCTGCGGGGAGGGCTTCAATTGCCCGTGGTCTATAACACCGGCGGTTACGACGCCGTGCCGATGCTGCGGCTGTTGGAGGGCGTGGTGGACATTTATATGCCCGATATTAAATTTGGGGACGACGAGATTGGCGAAAAATATACCGGCGCGCCCCGCTATTTCACGGCGGCGCGCCGCGCGGTTAAAGAAATGCACCGGCAGGTGGGAGACCTGGTGGTAGATGAACAGGGTATTGCCGTGCGCGGGTTGCTGGTGCGCCATTTGGTCTTGCCGGGCGACCTGGCCGGCACTGCGGAAGTGGTGCGCTTTCTGGCCCAAGAAATTTCTCCGGATACTTTCGTCAATATTATGGCTCAGTATTACCCGGCCCACCAGGCTTTCCGCTATCCCGAGCTGAACCGCCGCATAACGGGCAAGGAGTACCGGGAGGCCCTGCGCCTGGCGCGGGAGGCCGGCCTGCGGCGTATTTACACTTAAAAAGAACTGCGTTCTGCTTCCCGGGCGCCCGGTTCACCTGCAGGAAGGGAAAGGCCCGCGGCCAAAAGGAAAGGGGGACGTACATGGTGCCTTGCAGCAGTTTGACGTCGCTGCAGGGGAAAGCCTTTCGCCCCGCTGCCAAAGACGCCGCCTGCCAGGCGTTGCAGTCCACGGTAAGCAAGATAGCCCCGTTATGGATTACCCTGGCGGTACGGGTACTGCCGTCCCAGGTTACCCGGCAGTCTAGCGCTGTGCACACGGCGCGCAGCGGCAGCATGGGCAATTCCTTTTCGGCACCTATTATCCCCTTGACGGTAAAGCGCTGATCACCCGCCGCCACGGTCACCGGCGCGATAACGGGCCAGGCTGGGCGAGCGTGGCGGTTATTGATGATGATTACGGGAGTGCCCAGGGGAGTATGGGCAAATAACCATTTTACGTCGTTATTATACATGCGGATGCACCCCGCCGAGGCGTAAGTCCCAATGGAGGCGGGATTGTTGGTACCGTGAATGCCGTAAACACCGCCGCCGCCTATACTCAAGCCCAGCCAGCGGCACCCAAGTGGGTTGCGGGGGCTGCCGCCCGGAATGCCCAGGCGGGAGTAATAAGGGTTGACGATTTTGCTGACTATGCGAAAGTTGCCCTCCGGGGTAAAAGACGGGCGCCTTCCCGTGGCCACCGGGAAAGTGCGGATCAAAATGCCGTCTTGCCAGAACTGCAGCTGGTTGGTGGCCTTATTGATGATTATTCTCTTTTCCGCGGCGGCCGGGCCTGCCAAAAGCAAGCAGAGCAGCGCCGCCAGTAAGAACGTAAAGGCTTTTTTACCACCATAACACGCTCCCGTAAGCTGTTTTTCACATACTACGGGGAGCAGGGGTGATTGGTTACCGGCGGGTAACATTACCATTTAAGCGCGCCGGGTGTAGTAATATAGTTTATATAGTTTAAAAAACTGGCTGCTTGGAGGAACGACCTTGCAGAGGGAGAAAGCCATTCTGGCGGCATTGGCGCTGCCGGGCATGAAAAATGAACAGGTGGAGGCATCACTGGAAGAACTGGCCAGGCTGGCCGAAACGGCGGGAACCCAGGTGGTGGACAGCCACGTGCAGCGCCGCCAGCGCCCGGATCCCGCTACTTACCTGGGGAGAGGCAAAGCGCGTGAGCTGGCGGCCCTGGCCCGGGAGACCGGGGCGAACCTGTTGATTTGCGACCGGGAACTGCAGCCCGCCCAGCAGCGCAACCTGGAGGAGGAAACCGGTGTCCGGGTGGTGGACCGCACGCAGCTCATTTTGGACATATTCGCCCGCAGGGCCCGTACCAGGGAAGGGAAACTGCAGGTGGAACTGGCCCAACTGCAGTACCTGCTGCCGCGTTTAACCGGGCTGGGCGCCCAGCTGTCGCGCCTGGGAGGGGGCATCGGCACCCGCGGTCCCGGCGAGACCAAGTTGGAAGTGGACAGGCGGCGCATCCGCAAGCGGATAGCGGACCTGCAGCGGGAAATCGAGGAAGTACGCCGGCACAGGGAATTGCTGCGCCGGGGGCGCAGAGAAGTGCCGCTGCCGCTAGCGGTGCTGGTTGGTTACACCAACGCGGGTAAGTCCACGCTGCTTAACTCCCTTTCGGGGGCCGGGGTGCTGGCGGAAGACAAGCTGTTCGCCACCCTCGACCCTACCACCAGGCGCGTCTCCCTGCCTACAGGGGAAGCTGTTTTATTAACCGATACCGTGGGTTTCATACAAAATCTGCCGCACCACCTGGTGGCCGCCTTTCGCGCCACCCTGGAGGAGGTAGTGGAAGCCGATGTGGTCATTCACGTGGTGGACGCAGCCCACCCGCGGGCGGCGGAGCAGATGCGGGCGGTAGAAAAGGTGCTCACTGACCTGGGGGCTTCCGGCAAGCCGCGCTTGACGGTGTACAACAAAGTGGACCTGCTCGGGCAATACGGCTTGACCCTCGCCCAGCTGCCCGGTGACGGGGTGCCGGTATCGGCCCTGCACGGTACCGGGCTGGCGGCAATGCTGCGACGGCTTGCAGATCTTTTGGCCGCCAACCGGGTACAGGTGCATTTTTTCATCCCTTATGACAAAAGCGCCGTCTTACCAATGATTTATGAAAACGGCCTGGTGCTGTCGGAAAGGCACGGGCCCGGCGGTGTGGAAATAACGGCGGAAATCGGCGTGGTTTGGGCCCGCCGGGTGGAGGCCAGGTTAAAGGAATGAGGCTTGTATTTTTTCCACTCCCTGCCATACATAAACCCTCCAATATGGTAAAAAAATAACTTTGAATTTACAATCAGGGGGTGAATAGCAAATATGCACATGGATAGGCTTACCGAAATGGAAAGGTTGTTGATCGAGGAACAGCTGCGTGCAGAGGATTTATGCGCCAAGAAGGTGCAAATGTACATGAGCGTGAGCCGTGACCCCGCGGTGCAGGCTATTTTGCAACAGGCGGCCGACAAGGGTCAACGGCACATTAGCGCTCTGAACAGCATGCTGCACGAAGCGGGGTTCCAGTCCAGCGTCATGCAATAATTATCATACACCGTGGGTTTCACCCTAAGAAATAAGAAATAAGACTTGGGAGGTGAAGCAGTCCATGCAGTTTAGCGACAAGGACATCATGACCGACCTGCTGTTGGACACGAAAAGCGTTTCCCGCATGTATCATAATGCCGTGCTGGAAGCGGCCAACGACAGGGTGCGCAACACCTTAATTCAGCTCAATAACGATGAAATCAACCTGCAAAGGCAGATTTTCAACTTAATGCACGACCGCAACTGGTATCAAGTGCGCCCCGCGGAAAAAGCTCCCTGGCAGACCGCGGCGATGGCGGGGACCGCGGGAATGTACCGGCAGCAGATGCCTTATTGACCGTAAAAAATTAAAGCCCGTTTCGGGCTTTAATTTTTAAAACAACGCCTTGTCAGCAAGGGACGTGGACATAAAGCGTCCGGGCGACAGTGGCGAGGGATCCAGGGGAGGTTTTTCACCCAATACCAGGCAGGCGGTGATCATGCCGATGGCCGGGGCGTGCATAAAACCGTTGCCGCCAAAACCACCCGCGCAGTAAAACCCGCTTACTTCTGTTTCACCCAGGATCCCTAACCCGTCGGGGGTTAGCGAGCGGATCCCGGCGTAAATACGCGTAATTTGTCCCTCCTCCAGTGCGGGTATTCGGGCTGTGGCCTTTTCCACGAAGAAGGGCAGTAGCGAGCGGTCCACCGCCGGCTGCAGGCCCGGTGAAGTGTCCCGGTCGGTGCCCCCCAGCAGCAGGATGCCGTTTTTTTCCACGTGCAAGTAAAACCCCGTATCCAAGTCGGCGATCAGCGGGATGCCGGGAGGGACGGCGGGGAGCGGGGCGCACACGTAAACCTGCCGGCGGAAGGGCGCGGCCGGGATATCCACGCCTGCTAGACGGGCTACCAGGTGCAGGTGGGGACCTGCTGCGTTGACCACCACCGGGGCGTAAAAGTCGGCTCCGCCGGCCCGAACTCCCTTGACCTCGCCGCTGCCTGTTATGATGCCGTCAACTTGGGTCCCGTACAGCACTTCCACGCCCAGCCGGCGGCACTGCCGGTAGTAGCCTTCCACCACTCCGTAAGGGTCGGCGTAGGCGTCCAGCGGGCAAAAGCTGCCGCCCAGCAGGTCGCCTGTGTGCAAAAAGGGGTAACGCCGGGCAATTTCATCCGGCGGCAGCAGCTCCGCCGCGATGTTCAGGTCCGCCAGCCGTTCGTTCATTTCCCGCAGCGCCTGCAGGCGGGTTGCCGAACCAGTCAATAGGAGGTATCCGTTTTTGCGAAAGTAAATGGGATATTGCATTTCAGCGGCAAAACGTAGAAAATAAGGATAACTGATCTTAGTTAACTGTATGTTTAAGGGGTTAGTAAACTGGTGGCGAATACCGCCGGTGCACTGGGCGGTGGAACCCGCCCCGTGCATTTTTTCCTTTTCCAGCACTACAATATGCAGGCCGGTTTGTTTGCGTGCCAGGTGATAAGCGATGCTGAGGCCGATAACCCCCGCGCCGATAATCAACACGTCGGCTGTTTTGGGCAATTTTTATCCCTCCGGTAAAAGATTGTAGCCAGGTAAAAGGTTTAGCGGTAACTACACCGAATAAAGCATGTAGGTATTTTATCTGCAGCAGCGCATATTGACAAGGGGGAATAATTTTTTGTACATATTTTCTTTTGACGGGGTCAAGGCGGGCTACCTGGTGGCTATTTCCCCCGGCGGGGCCACTACCATGAATACCACGCTGCCCTTGATTGCCCGTACCATTAACACCGACACTACTGTAATTGCCATAGTGAACGGCACTGTATTGTCAGGGTTGGTGCCCCTGCTGGTACCCCTGTCGATCAGCATGTGAATTACCGCCGTGCGAGACCGCTGGACGGGGGGATGGTCTTGTCACCAGTGTTATGCACTTTCATTTTATGCGACAAGGTAAGTTCCAGGCAGGGCAAGTTTTCCTTGGAGGGAATCTTTTACCGCGTGCACCCGCAGGCCTACCCGGCCCGGCATAAGTGTTATGTGGTTATCGGATGGTGCGGTGGGCAAGGTGTTTACCGCTTGGGGCTCAAGTTCTGGTCTCCCGGCGACCGCCGGTTGCTGTTGGAAATTAAGGATTTTTTGTTTACCATAAAAGCGGCCAGCCCTTATCATAATACCGTCATCAGCGCCGAGCTGTCCCTGCCGGAAGAAGGCATCTATTACTTTGAAGTGCTGCTGGACGACCGCCAGGTAGGCCGCTTCCCGCTCTACGTCATGGCGCCGCCCGCCGCGCGACCGCAGTAACGCCCGGCCTGCCCGGAGCAAAGATAAACCGGCCCTTGCCGGGCCGGTTGCACGTTACGCCTTGATTCCCAACTGGGCCAGCTTTTCAGGGGTGGGGTGACCGGTTTGCGGGTCCCACCCCCGGGCGCGGTAATATTCCGCCAGGGTCTGCTTCACCTTGCCCCGGTCAAGCTTCCGGCCTGCAGCGGGACCGGCGCCCACCGGTTCTTCGTAAAAGCGGGCGGGGTAATCGCTGTCTTCCGGCTTTTCCCCGTGTTTAATGTTAAATAATTTTTGCAGATTCCAAATCCTCTCCCCGGCCCGGATGGCTTCATCGGGTGCCAGGTTGATGCCGGTTAGGCTGGAGTACAAATCGGCGATGAGGGTGGGCCCGACGGTGTGCAGCACCGGGGGCCTGATGCACATGCCCGTAGCGTTGTACAGGGAAATCAAGTCCTCCGCCCACTTGCTCATCAGGGGGATGTCTACGTCCTTGGTGTGCGGGTGGAAAATACGCCATTTCATATCTTCCGGCATGTCCAGGTTCTCGTACATTTCATCCGGGAAAGCGAACTTTTCCGTGCGGTAGGGGACGGGGTTTTCGTTGTGGCGCAGGTTTTCCACCGGGTTGCGCGTGCGCAGGTGGTCGCCGCCCCGAACATTGGTAATATACCCCAGCGTCCAGGTGGACCAGCGCCCGCGCGGGTCGATCAAGAAGGGTTCCAGGCCCTTGACATGGATGGCCTGCCTCTCGCTGCCCGCCAGGCGCGGCGCCGAGCGGCGGACGCCTTCCGCCAGGACGTCGCCCACGCCCCGCCGGTGGGCGATGTCGTGCAGCAGCTGAAAGGTTCCCTCCTCGCTGCCCCAAGGCAGCGGGTAACCCAGGTCGCTCTCGCGGATTTTACCTTTTTCAAACAGCTCCATGGCCAGGGCTACCGCAGAAGCCGCGGAAACCATGTCCAGGCCCAGGCGCTGGCAGATTTCCGTAACGCGTGCGATGGCCGGCAGGTTGTTGATGTCGCAGCCGGCGCCGAACCCGATTACCGGCGTAACTTCCAGATCCTTGATTTTCAGCCCGCTGTAAGGGCCTTCCTTAACCTCCATCCAATGGGCACAGGCGATGGGACAGGCAACGCAGGCAATTCCCCGGCTGCTGTACCGGGGCACCAGCTTGCGGCTGCGGGTTTCCACCCAGCCGTCCACGGTACCGGATTGGAAGTTGCGGCCGGGCAGAATGCCGAATTCCTGGTAAGGTAGGGTAGCCAGCATGGTGCCGAAACGCTCGAAGGGACCATAAAAGGGCGAGCCGTAAATGGCTTGGCGCGTGGCCGCTACTATTTCCATGAACTTTTTCTTGTGAGCCACCTTCACGGAACCGTTTCCCCTAACGGCCACGGCTTTAAGATTTTTCGACCCCATTACCGCACCCAGGCCGGTGCGGGCCCAGGCGTCATAGGGCCCGTTTTCTATACTGGCAAATTTCACTAGGTTTTCCCCCGCCGGGCCGATGGCAGCGACTTCGATGTTTTTATCTCCCAGCTCACTGCGGATGGCGGCGATTGTTTCCCAGGCGTCTTTACCCCACAGGTGGGTGGCCGGGATTATGCGTGCTGTGCCGTTGTGGATAAATATAACCACGGGCTGAGGGGCCTGGCCGCGGATGATTATTCCGTCGCAACCGGCCAGCTTAAGCTCGCTGCCCCAGAAGCCGCCAGAGTTGGCGGTGCCGAACAGCCCGGTGGCGGGCGACTTGGCGGAAACTTCCGAACGGCTGGCGGTGGGCACGCTGGTACCAACCAGCACGCCTGTGTTGAAAACCAGTATGTTTTCCGGCCCCAGGGGGTCGGCATTGGCGGGTACTTCCTTATAAAGCGTTACCGCGTTGAAGCCCACCCCCGAAAGGTATTCTCTTTTTAACTGTTCATCGGGCACCGCGGCCTTTATTGTGCCGGTGGTCAGGTCCACGTCCAGTATTTTTCCGGCGTACCCGTATGTTTCCGTCACCGGTCATTCACCCCACTTTCCCCGGATAATTCTACCAGCTGCAGCGCCCCCGATGGACAAACCCGAGCGCATTGTTTGCACTCGTTGCAGGAAGAGGAGAAACGCAGCTCAAAGCGACCGGCGAAATCGTCCCGCACAATGCGAATGTTGGCTCGCTGCGGGTTAAATTCACCGTGGTGGACCAGGGAGCAGGTTAGGGCGCAAGTGCTGCACCCAATGCACCTGCTCGGCCTGATAACAATTACTTTGGTCAATAATATCACCAACTTTAATCATTTGTTTTTTCATAAATGTTCAATATATTTTTAAAAAATCCTTTTTCCTTAGTAACCATTGTTGTTTATCTGACTTTAATTTACGATAAAATAAATATATACCATAAGTATTAGGAAGGGAGATTTTATCTTTGCGTTTACCACAATTAAAAATCGGCCGCTTGCTACCCAAGTATCCCATTATCCAGGGCGGCATGGCCGTCCGGGTGTCCCTGGCTCCCTTGGCGGCCGCGGTGGCCAATGCCGGCGGTATCGGCGTCATCGGCGCCACCGGCATGGCACCGGATGAGCTTCGGGCGGAAATCAGGGAGGCGCGCAGGCGCAGTTCAGGCATTATCGGGGTCAACGTTATGTTCGCCATTCGCAACTTTGCCGAGCTGGTGCGCGCGGCCCTGGAGGAAAAAATTGACCTCATCTTAACCGGTGCGGGTTTTTCCCGCGATGTATTCGGCTGGGGAAAGGAAACGGGCACTCCCATTATTCCCATTGTTTCTTCAGGCAGATTGGCTGCTGTTGCCGAGAAATGCGGTGCCGCGGCCGTGGTGGCTGAAGGCTCGGAAGCGGGGGGACATCTGGGAACCCGGCGTTCGGTGGCGGATATTGTCTGCGAGATAAGGAAAGCGGTGAAAATCCCCGTCATTGCTGCCGGCGGCATTGTCGACGGTTTCGGAGTGGCCCGGATGCTCAAGCTGGGAGCCGACGGCGTACAAATGGCCACGCGGTTTGTGTTGAGCCGGGAATGCACGGTGGCCGACGCATTTAAGGAAATGTATCTGCGGTCCAAGCCTGAAGACGTGGTGGTGGTGGAGAGTCCCGTGGGCATGCCCGGGCGGGCTCTGCGCAACAGATTTGTGGAAAAGCTTATGCAGGGCAGGCAGCCGCGGCCGGAACACTGTAAAAGCTGCCTGAAGTCGTGTTCCAATAAGTATTGCATCCTGGAGGCCCTGGAAAAGTCGCGCACCGGGCAGGTGCAAGAGGGGTTGGTATTTTGCGGGCAGAACGTTTCCCAAATTAAGGAAGTTTTGCCTGTGCAGGAAATTTTCCGGCGCATTGTGGCCGAGGTTGAATCCGTGGTTTAAGCGTTTGCGGTCGTGGAGTACAACAAATAACAGGGGGGTTTGGGTTGGCGGAAAAAAACATTTATCCCTACGGCGGTATAAGGCCGGTACTGCATGAACCGGTATTCGTGGCGCCAGGAGCCCGGGTGGTAGGGCGGGTGGAAATTGGCCCGCGCAGCAGCCTGTGGTACAACGTTGTGGTGCGCGGCGATGTGGATGTGGTTAAGATTGGAAGCGGAACCAACATTCAAGACGGGTCGGTGCTGCACGAAGACGAGGGATTCCCGCTGCTGGTGGGCGATAACGTGACAGTGGGCCACAATGCCGTGTTGCACGGCTGCCGGGTGGGTGACGGTGTCGTGATAGGCATGGGAGCTATTATTTTATCCGGTGCCAAGATAGGTGATAACAGTGTTGTGGGTGCGGGAGCGCTGGTACCACAGGGCAAAGAAATACCGCCACGCGTGCTGGCTTTGGGGTCTCCGGCCAAGGTGGTGCGGGAACTTACCCAAGAGGAAATAGATAATTTCACCGCATTAACGCGCCGTTATGCGCAACGGGCGGTGTACTACCTGGGACTGGACGAAAATTCGGATTTGAAAGGAAGGTGAATGCATTAGAATGAACGTCATGGAAGCCATTACCTCCCGCTGTTCCGTCCGCCGGTTCAGACCGGATGCAGTTCCCGATGAGGCGGTTCGCCGGCTGATAGAGGCCGCCCGCCGGGCGCCTTCGGCGGGTAACATACAGCCGTGGCATTTTTACGTGGTTAAGGATGAAGCTAAGCGCGGGCAATTGGCGCGGGCGGCGCTGGGTCAGCGTTTTGTAGCCGAGGCACCGTTATGCTTGGTGGTCTGCGCCGAGCCGGCTGCTTCGGCTCGGGTATACCGGGAAAGAGGGGCGCAGCTCTATTGCCTGCAGGATACCGCCGCTGCCGTGCAAAATATTTTGCTGGCGGCCTTGGAACTGGGGCTGGGCACTTGCTGGGTGGGTGCTTTTGACGAGGAGCAGGTACGCCGGGTGCTGGGCATACCGCAGGAGCGCCGGGCTGTAGCTTTAATTCCCGTGGGGTACCCCGCCGCTGAAACGGGCCGGCCCACGAGCAGGAAAGAAGTGGAGGAAATATGTACCTGGGTTTAAACCCGGGTTTCGGAACGTTGCTTTAATTAAAAAGTTAGTGATATAATATATAAGCTTAAAGCATAGCGTTGTCCGAATTGGAGTGAACGCATAGAACGGAAACACCGTTTATAAGCAATCTAGCTTAATTGATTACCGTATTAACGTCCGGGGGGAATAAAATGTACGGCAATCCTGTCGGAATAAAGACAGGTTATATTAAAAAGACGTG
Source organism: uncultured Peptococcaceae bacterium (assembly GCA_913064925.1). Lineage (GTDB taxonomy): Bacteria > Bacillota > Desulfotomaculia > Desulfotomaculales > Desulfallaceae > CAJYBN01. Next base: position 996 of record CAJYBN010000040.1, on the reverse strand, counting down.
GTTAGACTCGCTGAAGAACTATATTGAAGTAACCAAGCCGCGGTCGGTTTTTTTGCTGGTCTTTACAGCGCTGGGAACCATGTTTTTGGCTGCTTCCATTTATGGCATGACAACGGCGGTGTTTATCAAGTCCTTGCTAGCCATTACCCTGGCCTGCTCGGGTGTCAACGCCGTAAGCTGCTACGTGGACCGGGATATTGACGCCGTCATGGAGAGGACCAAGCACCGTCCCATTCCCTCCGGTAGGATTGCCCCTCCGGTAAAGGCCCTGATTTGGGGGCTGGCCCAGTTTGTTTTGGCTTTGTTCATTGCTTACAGCCTTAACATGCCTTCTTTTGTTTGCATTTTTTTGGGTATGCTCGGCTATGTTGGTATTTACAGCCTCCTTTTCAAGCGTAAAACCGCCTGGAATATAATTCTGGGCGGGTTTAGCGGCGGGTTGCCGGCCATGTTCGGCTGGACCGCCGTAGCCGGGCGAATAGAACTGCTTCCCGTACTGGTCAGCTTGCTGGTGGTGCTGTGGATTCCCAACCATATCTGGAACCTGGCCATATTTTACAAGGACGACTACCGTAAGGTGGGCGTGCCCATGCTTCCGGTGGTTTGCGAAACCAGGCGTACCCTGTTTTATATTTTAGCTACCGTGCTTGCCATGTTCGCCCTTTCCGTTTGGATTTACTTTGCCGGCAACCTGGGCGCCTTTTACCTGGTCGTGGCTGTTGTTTGCGGGCTGGCCATAACTGCGGGGAACATGTTCTTGTTGTTTAACACCGAGCAAAAACGGTTTTGGCTGCTGTATAAGCTTTCCAGCCCTTATCTTTTTCTGCTGTTCCTGGCTATGATGTTAGATGTATATTTATAGTGAACCTCCCCCGGGACAAGCCCAGGAGCTTCGTCCCGAAGGTTTCTCACGTCATCGGAAAGCCGCCCGCTAAAGCACGGGTCTTACGCTTTCCTCGTGAGCTACATCCCGGCATTTGCCGGGAAGGCCCGGTC
>CAJYBN010000039.1 GCA_913064925.1 uncultured Peptococcaceae bacterium | reverse complement strand
CGGTGGTGGCGTCGGTGAGCACTATCACCGGCGTGCGAAACCTTTCGGCCAGGTTGAACGCTTCCACCGTAAGTTCGAAGCATTCCTGCACCGAGGCGGGGGCCAGCGCCACGATGCTGTGGTCGCTGTGGGTGCCCCAGCGAGCGGTCATGATGTCGCCCTGGCCCGGCTGGGTGGCGATGCCCGTGCTGGGCCCGAATCTTTGCACGTTAATGATGACGCAGGGCACTTCGGCCATCACGGCGAAGCCGATATTTTCCTGCATCAGCGAAAACCCGGGCCCGCTGGTGGCGGTGAAGGATTTCATGCCCCCCAGGCTGGCGCCGATTACGGCTGCAATGCTGGCCAGCTCGTCTTCCATCTGCACGTATATCCCGCCGTGCCGGGGCAGCAGGTCCGAGCACAGCTCGGCGATTTCGGTGGCCGGGCTGATGGGGTAACCGGCAAAAAAGCGCGCTCCTGCAGCGATGCCGGCCAGGGATACGGCTTCATTACCCTGCAGAAATCGCGTCTGTGTCAACGTCTTTCACCTCCACGGCAAAGTCCGGGCACCTGTGAAAGCAAAGGAAGCAGCGGGTGCACTTTTCCGGCCGGCGCGCATACGGGTACCCGTCATCTCCGGTTGCAATGACCCGGCGGGGGCAGAAGTGGCTGCAAATACCGCACCGCTTGCAGCGTTCAGTATTGAATTGAAAAATAAAGCTTCCGGCGTCGACGACCATACCAGTCCTCCCAAACATCAATTTAATTTAAATATTCTGGATCTGTTCCTCATTTCCTTTAAATAGTTATGGGCGTGCTGTGAGTAATATCACGCTCCCCGCTGCAGCCGGTCATGCGAAGCGCCGGGTAATAATGTTGGCTCCGGCTTTGCCTTGACCCGGACTGGTGCCCGGCCCGGCCGTTACGCCGGCGGAAGGAATAAAATCAAAACTGTGCAGGTTAAAAGGTTACCTGTGCCGAAATTATGCACAGGTGATGACATTGAAAGAATTGGTACGAAAAATCGCCCGCCGCAAGCCGGACCTGATAGGAAAAGAAAATTACCTGGTTTCGGCGGTGCTGCTGCCGCTGGTGGAGCATGAACGGGAAACGGAAATCCTGTTTGAGGTACGCTCCCTGCAGCTGGAAAGGCAGCCGGGGGAAATTTGTTTTCCGGGCGGAAGGGTGGAGGCCGCCGAGCTGGCCGACCCGTCGCGGGCCGCGCTGCGGGAAGCGGCGGAGGAGCTGGGGCTGTGCCAAGCTGATTTCCAGCTGCTGGCCCCGCTTGATTTCCTGGTTACCCCGATGGGGACAATTATTTACCCCTATGTAGGCAGGGTGCTGCACCCCGAGCGCATTGTGCCCAACAGCAAAGAGGTGGACAGCGTCTTTGCGGTGCCCTTGTCTTACCTGCTGGCGTATAAGCCCGGGGTCAGCTACGTGGATGTGGCCACCCGCTACGGGGATGATTTCCCGCTGCACCGGGTGCCGGCCAGGTACAGGGGCGGCTGGCAGAAGCGCTGGTCTTACCCCACCTACATTTACGAGTACAAGGATTACTTTATTTGGGGTATGACGGCCATCATCCTGCATCACTTCTTGTCCCGCTTGCTTCGGTAGGCAATGCGCCGGCGCTTACCCGTACAGGTGGCAGGCCACCAGGTGGCCGGACCCCGCGTCCTTCAGTTCGGGCGGGTGTTTTCGGCACTGGGGCATGGCTTTGGCGCAGCGGGTGTGAAAGCGGCACCCGGCGGGCGGGTCGATGGGGCTGGGTATGTCCCCGGCCAGGATGATGCGCCGCCGGGCCGCCTCCGCTTCCGGGTCGGCAATGGGCACGGCCGACAGCAGCGCCAGCGTGTATGGATGCAAGGGGTGCTGGTACAGCTCGCTGCTGGGTGCGATTTCGACGATCTTACCCAGGTACATGACAGCCACCCGGTTGCTGATGTGCTTGACCATGGCCAGGTCGTGGGCAATAAACAGGTAAGTTAATTGCAGTTTTTCCTGCAGTTCTTCCAGCAGGTTAACTACCTGGGCCTGGATGGACACGTCTAGGGCGGAAATGGGCTCGTCGGCAATAATAAAGCTCGGTTCCGCCGCCAGCGCTCTGGCGATGCCGATGCGCTGCCTTTGTCCCCCGCTGAACTCGTGGGGGTAACGGTTGGCATGTTCAGGATTTAGCCCCACTATTTTCAACAGCTCGTGGATCCTGTCCTTGCGTTCCGCCGGGCTGGCCAGACGGTGTACTTCCAGCGGCTCGGCAATGATGTCGCTGACGGTCATGCGCGGGTTCAGCGACGCGTACGGGTCCTGGAAAATCATCTGCATTTTGCGGCGCATGGGTTTCAATTCTTTCTCGTCCAGGCCGGAGATGTCCCTGCCCTCGAAAAAAATCCGTCCCTCCGTGGGGTTGTACAGGCGGATGACGGTTCGCCCTACGGTGGTTTTACCGCTGCCGCTCTCGCCCACCAATCCCAGCGTTTCGCCCCTGCGCACGTTAAATGTGACACCGTCGACGGCGCGCACGTATTTTACCCGGCTTTTGCCTATTCCCCTCCGTATACGGAACCATTTTTTCAAATCCACTACTTCCACTAAATTGCCGGCTTGCAGCATTTATCCCACCCCCTGATGCCCCGGCTGTTCTTCTTCGTTTACCGGTAGGACGCGCTTGGGCGCTTCGGGGTGCAGCAGCCAGCAGGCGGCTTTGTGCCCGTTGCCCAGGTCCGTGAAGCCGGGCCGCCGGTCGAGGCAGATGCGCATGGCGTACCGGCAGCGCGGGTTGAAGGCGCAGCCCCCGGGCGGTTCTAGCAGGTCGGGGGGCTGCCCCGTAATGGGAACCAGCCGTTTTTTCTCCCGGGCGTCCAGGCGGGGTACCGATTTCAAGAGGCCCCACGTATAGGGGTGCTTGGCACGGTAGTAAATGTCTTTAATGTTGCCTGATTCCACTATCTTACCGCCGTACATGACCACCACCCGGTCGGCCAGCCCGGCCACCACGCCCAGGTCGTGGGTGATGAGGATGATGGACATGCTGAACCGGCTGCGCAAGTCCTTTAACAGTTCGATTATTTGCGCCTGTATGGTAACGTCCAGGGCGGTGGTGGGCTCGTCGGCGATCAATAGTTTGGGGTTGCAGCTCAGGGCCATGGCGATCATGACCCGCTGGCGCATGCCGCCGCTGAATTCATGCGGGTACTGGGACAGCCTGTCCGCCGGGTTGGGTATGCCCACCAGGTTCAGCATTTCCACTGCTTTTTCCCGCGCTTCCCTCTTACTTACCCGCTGGTGACGGCGTATTGACTCGGTCAGCTGGTAGCCGATGGTCAGCACCGGGTTCAGCGACGTCATGGGGTCCTGAAAAATCATGGCTATTTCCTTGCCGCGGATCCTTTGCATTTCTCTGCTGGAGAGCTTAAGTAAATCAACGCCGTTAAACAAAATGGAACCGGCCGTTATTCTCCCGGTTTTGGGTATCAATCGCATGATGGAAAGGCTGGTTACGCTTTTTCCGCATCCCGACTCGCCAACGATGCCCACCGCCTCACCGGGCCAGACCTCGAAGTCCACGTCGTCCACCGCCTTGACCTCACCGGCGTAGGTGAAGAAGGATGTTTTCAGGCCCCTCACTTCCAGCAGCGGTTTCTTTTGCTCTTCCTTATGCATGATTATTTCCCTCCCGTATTATTTGCGCATGCGCGGGTCCAGCGCGTCGCGGAGACCGTCCCCCAGGAAGTTGAAAGCCAGCATAGTAACGCTGATAAACAGGGCGGGAAAAAAAAGCTGCCAGGGATACGACCTGATGGCCTGGTAACCTTCCGACGCCAGCACGCCCCAGCTGGCCACGGGCGCCGACACGCCCAGTCCCAGGTAGCTTAAAAAGGCTTCGGTGAAGATGGCTTCGGGGATGACCAGCGTCATGGTCACGATAATGGGACCCATGGCGTTGGGTACCAGGTGGCGCCAAATGATGCGGCCGGTACCCACCCCGGTGACCCGGGCTGCCAGGATGAATTCCCTTTCTTTCAGGCTTAAAATTTCCCCGCGCACGATCCTGGCCATGTTTAGCCAGTAAACGATGCCCAGGGCGATAAAAATGGTTTTCAGTCCCGGCTCCAGGATCACCATCAGCAAAATGACGTACAGGACAAAAGGCAGGCCGTAAAGGATGTCCACGATGCGCATCATGACGTTGTCCACACGGCCGCCGAAAAACCCGGCCACGGCCCCGTAAGTAACGCCTATGCCCAAGCTGATCAGGCTGGTGACGAAACCGATGGCCAGCGATATCCTGGCACCGTAGAGCACCCGGGTGAGCAGGTCCCGGCCCAGGTTGTCGGTGCCGAACCAGTGCTTGGCGCTGGGCGGCTGGTTTGTTTCCATCAGGGACTGGTCCGAATAGCTGTAGGGGGATAGCACGGGGCCGACTGCGGCCGTAACCAGCAGGAAAGAAATGATAACCAGGCCGGCCATGGCCAGGCGGTGTTTCTTTAACCGGCGCCAGGCGTCCTGCCAATAAGTGGTGCTTGGCCGGATTATTTTTTCCGGGTTCGCTTTTCTGGTTACGGGCTCAAAATCCAACTGTGGGACAACTTGCACGCTATCACTCCTTCCCGCCGGCGACCTTGATCCGGGGATCCAGGTAGGCATAGGCTATATCCACCAAGAAGTTGGCTAGCAGCAGGATGATGCTGTAAAATATAGTGACCCCCATGATGGTGGTGTAATCCCGGTTGGCGATACTGGTGACGAAGTGGCGGCCCATGCCGGGAATGGCGAATATCCTTTCCACCACGAAGCTGCCGGTAAGGATTTGGGCGGTTAGCGGGCCGAGGTAAGAAAAAACCGGCAGAAGGGCATTTTTCAGAGCGTGTCTGTACACCACCAGCCCGCCGGAAAGGCCCTTGGCCCAGGCGGTACGTATGTAGTCCTGGGCCAGCACTTCCAGCATGGTGGAACGCACCATGCGCGCGATAAAGGCGGTGGGAAGGGCCGAAAGGGCCAGGGCCGGCATGATGACTTGCTGCGGGCTGCCCCAGAGGGCCGCCGGCAGCCAGCCCAGCTTATAGGAAAAAACAAAAATGAAAAGACTGGCCAGGATGAAGCTGGGCACGGAAAAACCTATGGTGGCCAGGAACATCACCAGGTTGTCCTGCCACTTGTACTGGTTCATGGACGCGATAATGCCGGCAGTGATCCCGAATATGACGGCTATGCCGAGGGCGATGCCGCCCAGCGTGGCGGAAACGGGAAAGCCGTTGTTGATAATATCGTTGACCGTCATGCTTTCGTACTTGAAGGAAGGTCCCAGGTCCCAGCGAGCAAGGTGCGCCAGGTAGTCAAAGTACTGCTTCCACAGCGGCCAGTCCAGGTGGTAGCGCGCGTTGATGTTTTGCAAAATGGGCGGGGGCAGCTCCTTTTCGCTGGCAAAGGGCCCGCCCGGAATGCAGTGCATTAAAACAAAGGTCAAGGTTGCTATTACCAGCAGGGTAACCAGGATGGCCAGCAGCCGTCTGATTGTGTATTGAAGCAATGTATCTCGCCTCCCACCAGCAGGAAAGATCAATCAAAAAAGTTTGCCGTCAATATTAGAGGTATGCGCAAATTGCGCATACCTCCGGCACATTAAAGCGCAACCTGTTTTAATGTTTGGCGATCCAGGCGTATTTAAAGTCGGGAGGACCGAGGGGGTTCCAGTAGGTGTCCTTCACGTATTCGTGTTCACAAACCGCGTGCGAGTAGAAGTAAATGGGCATGATGGCCATTTCGTCCATCAGTATTTTCTCGGCCTTGTGCATAGCCTCCATGCGCGCTTTTTGATCGCCGGTGGACTTGGCGGCGGCGATCAGCTGGTCGTATTCAGCATTGCTCCATTTGCCGTCATTTTGCAGGTTGGTGGAAACGTACATATCCAGGAAAGTCATGGGGTCAAAGTAATCGCCGATCCATCCCGCGCGGGCTACATGGAAATTGCCTTCATCGCGGCTGTCCAGGTAAACCTGCCACTCCTGGTTGGTGAGAGTGACGTTTTCAATGCCCAGGTTCTTCTTCCACATTTCCTGCACGGCTTCGGCTATGATCTTGTGGTCCTCGCGGGTGTTGTAAAGGATGGTAATGGGCGGCAGGCCCTTGCCGCCGGGATAACCGGCGTCGGCCAGCAGCTGCTTGGCCGTTTCAATATCGTTGTCCTTGAAGTAGTCCCCGCCGATTTCGCGGAAGTCGGAGCCCGGCTCGGCGTCGGGAATACCGTACGGCACGTAGGCCAGGGCGGGCTTTTCGCCGCGTTTGGTAATTTTTTCTACAATAGCCTGGCGGTCGATGGCCAGCGCCAGCGCTTTCCTCACCCTGACATCGTCAAAGGGCTCTTTCTTGGTATTAAAGATGTAGTAGTACACGCCCAGGTAGGGCTTGATTTGCAATTTGCCTTCCTGCTTTAGGCGGGGGATGTCGTTTATGGGCGGCTGTTCGATGCTGTCCAGCTCGCCGTTCTCCCACATGGTCAGGTAAGTAGATTCTTCTTCCACCATGGTCAGCACGACTTTATCCAGCTTGACGCTGTCGGCGTCCCAGTAATTTTTGTTCTTGACCAGTTCTATCTTGGCCTGGTGTTCCCACTTGTCCAGTACGAAAGGACCGTTGCAGACCAAGGTTTCCGGCGAGTTGGCCCAGTCGTCGGGGTGGGCTTCCACTGTGGCCCGGTGCAGCGGGAACAGGGTATAGAAGCTGGTCAGGCTGAGGAAGTAAGGCGCCGGTGCTTCCAGGGTCACTTCCAGGGTTTTCTCGTCCAGGGCTTTGACGCCTACCTGGTTCGGGTCGGTTATTTTGCCTTCATTGAAAGCCTGACCGTTTTTGATATAGTACAGCTGGTAGGCATATTCGCTCAGTGTATCGGGATCAAGCGCGCGCTTCCAGGCGAATTCGAAGTCATGGGCCGTAACGGGGTCGCCGTTGCTCCACTTGGCGTCCCGCAAATGGAATGTATATGTTAATCCGTCCTCAGAAACATCCCAACTTTTGGCGATGGCCGGCTCCAGCCCCTTGGCGGTCATGCGGGTAAGACCGTCAAACAGGGCGTAAGCCACCGTTCCCTCGGGGATGCCGGTCATTTTGGCGGGGTCCAGGGTTTCGGGTTCAGTGCCGTTGTTGTAAGTCAGTACTTGCTCTGCTGCCATGCCGCCGGTACCCGGCACACCCTGCTGCTTTTCTTCGCTGCCGCCGCCACCGCCGCAACCGGCCAGAGTAAGAGCGGCCGCCAGCAGTATACCAATCAGCAGGGTGAGTGACTTTTTGCCCATTTCCAAACGACCTCCTTTAAATAAGTTTGAATTTATCCCTTTAGTTAACTAGTTATGTTGATTGGCACCTCCTCTGACATATAGTATTAACAATTATAAAAATTCAACAGTGATAGTTATCTTCCTTTAATTTTTGACCCAAGTTTGGCGACAATTTTTTACAGTCAAAGTATATCAAGGCCTTCAGGCCTGTGGATAACTTTTGTAGTCACGAACTATATTTGATGCGGTATTAAGTCAATTATCACGCGGCTTTTAGAGGCTGATTATTTGTATTCGGGACTACAATTTTACGAATCGAGCCTTAGGAAGCGGCGGGCCAGCTGGGCCAAAGAACCCCTTACCTATGCCCCGGGAAAGGATGATAACTGTGAATAATTTATTTGAAACTACCGCGCCCCCACCCGGGCCGCACATGTTTTACATGCCCCCCAAGAAATATGGCGTTGGAAAATGAACGTAGCCCGGGCCATGGGCAATAGCGGTGATCCATTGTATATTACCCGATTTGGTCCGGGCTTTCCGGGAAAACGCCGATGAAAGGGTAAAGGGCATGTCGGCCTGGGCCCTGGGTCGTATTGGGGGATCGAAAGCCAAAGAGGTCCTGGAAAGTTTTGTCGGCGAAAGCGCAGGATTGGTCAAGCGGGAAGTTCTTGATGCACTAAATCGTTGTTAACTGCCGATGTTATGAAGCCTGCCATTTCCACTCCCTTACCCGTTAACATTCATTTAGAATTCCGCACAGGTACTGGGCCAATTTTTTCTTGTGCTCTAGATTGGCCTGGCGAAGAATCATTACCCGCTGGGCCTGGGGAGAACCTGCACCATGCATACTTTCAACCTGCGCCGTGCCGCCGGTCATGTTTTCTATTAACCGGGCAACTCTAATGCGATATTCGGCTGGGACTTGGTCAACTCCCGTAAAATACTTTTTAACATATTTACCGATTTCTTGATGGTGCAAATCTTTTTCAGCGGGCAATGTAGCAATGAGCCCTCCGGCTATGTCATGAGCCAAACGTCCGATTTCATATATATAACGGCTAACATTTTGTTTTACGACGTTAGCCAGCATGGTGTCAACCAGATATGCTCCGGATTTAGTTGGACGTCCCTCGGCGGAACACGCAATTGATCCGCCGTAAAGGGTTTCGACTAAATGAATCATTTCGGTGATTTTATCACGTATGTGGGAAGCTTTTGCCACCCCGTTATATTCAGCGAGGGTCGCTACGGCCCCGATAACTACATCGCTTACTCCACCCTTACAACCACCGTAATTTTGCCGGTGGTAGGCAGCAAAACGCTCAACCAGCATTCCCGTGAACTGGTACTCCCCGGCCATAAATACCCGATCCCAGGGCACAAATACGTTCTCCAGCACGGTAAGCGCCTCACCGCCTACAATTCCGTACCTGGCATTACCCTGGTCTATTTCCCCACCCAGCTTCCTTTCATCGTTTGTTTGGCGGCCAAAAATATGAATTACGCCGGGAGCATCAGTGGGAACTGCACAGGCGACGGCATAATCACGGTCCTGTTCACTCATAGCTACAGTGGGCATTATAAGCATTTCGTGGGAATTGACGATGCCGGTCTGGTGCACCTTGGCCCCCTTTATAATAATTCCGTCGTCGTTAGTGCTAACTATATGCACGTACTGGTCTGGATCCGGTTGCTGGCTGGGCCTTAAACCCCGGTCCCCCTTGGGATCAGTCATGGAACCGGCGGAAACCAAGTCATTTTCCTGAACATAAAGGAGAAATTTAAGGAACCTTTGGTGATAATTTGTTCCCAGTGCCTGGTCCATCTCATAGGTGGTTGAGTAAAGAGCATTTAAAGCATCAAAACCAACGCACCGCTGGAAACAACTGCCCGTACGCTGGGCAATCATGCGCAGCATTTTCACTTTTTTAATTAAATCTTCAGTGCTCTGATGAATGTGAGTAAAGCGGTTTATTTTTTTACCGGTCAGGTGCGAAGTGGCGGTAACCAGGTCCTCGAACTGAGGGTTATGAGCCAGGTCATAGGTCAGGGCAACTGCGTTAATATGAGGTTTTAACAGGGGGTGTTCAGTAATATCCTCGATTTTCTCCCCCAAAGCATAAACATTAATTTTCAGTTTGCGCAGGCTATCGATATATTCCGCGCCGGTCTTCATAACAGTCCTCCTTAATTTGGTTGAATTTTTCAAAATTTAAACGTAAAGATATGTCCACCATGAATAAAAATATTAAGTAATTGATCACTTGATTATATTTATTACTTATATTACTTAAAAGCTTTTTTAATTAAGGAAAAAGAAAATTTCTATTAAACTCGTTGAAGCAAAATATCCTTTATTGTTAACCTGGGACGGGGAGGGGGGTCCTGATCGGGAAAACCAACCGGCAACAACGCAACAACCACTAGATTATCATCGAGATTAAGTAATTTTTTGACTGCCTTTTGATTGAACATCATAATCCAGCAACTACCCAAACCCAGGTCTGTTGCCCGTAGAACCATGTGTTCAATGGCAATGGCCGCGTTTAAGCTTACATATGCCTTGGCAGCATTGCGGTCCATGGCCCGTTGTTTAACATAGTCTTCCATGTTGATATTCTCAAAGTCCGTACCAATAAAGGCACCTGCTTCACGAAGTTCAGCTATTCTTTTTGGTCTTGATTCCACGGCATTAAGGTCAGCACAACAAACAAAGGTAACTGGCGCCCGGGCTATGAAATTCACTCCGAGGGTGCACTCGCTTAAACGCTTTCGCATCTCCGCACTTTCTACTACCACAAACCGCCAGGGCTGGATATTAGTGCCCGAGGGAGCCAGCCGGGCCGCTTCCAGTAATTCCATAATGTAACTCTCAGGAAGAGGATCGGGTTTAAACCTTCGAATGCTTCTACGCTGCTCAATTACTTGCTTTAATTCCATAATTGTTCCTCCTTGATAAAACTTTGCTATTTTGGTACGCGACCATATTTCTGCACTAAACAAAGTTAATCAAGCATAGTTTATTAAACTGTCGTTTAAAATATAAACACGCAACACAACATATAATACCTGGATAAAGCGGTATACAGCTGAGAAACCATATACTGCTCTACTAATAATTGCCTAAATTTTAAACAACAGTTTTAAGCGATTATTAGTCTGTTATTCCGGCCAGGCGTTTGGCGATCTTTTTCTTTGCTTCTATATCATAACTGGACATGATCCCTATTTTCTCCATCACCGGCGATCCTCCGCCGTGTAGTCCTCCTACCTGGGCCACTCCTCCCATGGCGGAGCAAAGCGTGTCGCTCAACATGCGGAACAATCGGTGCTGGTTTTCGGCGCTGATTGCAGGGTTGCGCATGATATATTTGGGCATCAGCGGGCCTGTTTACGGGTTGTAAAAGTCCTCTTCCGGAGGCAGTGTTGCCGGCAGCCCTCCGGCCAGTTCGGCCAGCATCTCATACTCATGATAGAGGTTGATCCCTGCATGATAACGGGCAACATTGGTAAAAACAAAATCGGGAACATATGTGCCTGAAGCGGCTTGTTTAGCCTTAATGACGGCAGCAATGCCGGTACCGTAAACAAGCTCGGCCACAGCAACGTAATTGGCCAGTTTATCCCTAACATGGGGAGCCTTTTCAATTCCATTATATTTAGCCACCAGCGCAGCTAGGCCATCAGACAGTCTGAAACCGCCGGCTTACAGCCGGTATAACTGTGCCGGTGATAAAGGGCGAACAATAAAGCAAGCATTCCACCATACTTATATTCGCCGCACAGGAACACACGCTCCCATGGAACAAAGGTATCTTCAAAGCGCATTGGCCGCATCGATTCCCATGCAACGGTCAATGCAACCCCCTACTTGTTAGCAAAGAAAACGTGTCATTTCCTGTTTTTTAAGCAAATCATCCACGCTCTGGTGGATGTGGGTAAAACGGTTAATTGTTTTACCGGTTAAATGTGATTTTGCAGTCATTAAATCGGCATACTTCGGATCCCATCCGAAATTGATGGTGGTTGAGATAATACCAATTCCCCCCATAAAGCGCGGGTCGTCCCTGGGCACCAACTTGCCGCCCATATAAACATTTGGCCTCATTGAGCGCAGTTTTTCCAGGTATTGCTCAGCAGTACGCATAAAAAATTACCTCCTAATCAAAAATTTTTTGAATATAAAGCGTTAAAGTGGTAATCACCTCCTGGTAAATCCGTGCTATTAAATGAGCTGAGTATTGTTTTAAAGTTCGTAATTTTTAAATAATCGCAAGTTCCATGCCACTTTTAAGTTAAAAAAGCTAATCCTTACTACTTCTTTATTTAATGTTTAGCTATTAAATTAGATTGTTTAAAAAATGAACATCTATTCGTGGTGATAATTCTAAAATGGCTATTGAGACTGCTTAAATAGTGGTATTTGTTTAAAACGAACCGCGTTTAAAACATGCTTGGCACAAAAATTGCTTAAGCTAAAGTTAAAGCTAACGGTTTCCAATCGGACCATAAACTACTTCCCTGCGTTTTTCCGAAACCGCATATACCGAGATCACTAAAAGGAGGAATATTAATAATTGAGAACCGCAGAGCAGTATCGAGAAAAGCTTCGCTCCATGCGTAAAAACGTGTATATCGACGGGGAACTGGTGGAAAGGGATGACCCCCGGTTAATACCGGGCCAAAATGTAGTTGCCGAAACTTTTAATTTTGCTGCAGACCCAAAATACGCCGACTTAATGACGGCTAAATCACACATTACCGGCAAGACCATCAACCGCTTCACTCACATTCACCAGAGTGTGGACGACCTGCTCAAAAAACAGGAGATGACCAGGGTTTTATGCCAGCATGTAGGCGGTTGCATTCAGCGCTGCATGGGTATCGATGCTATGAACGCCCTGTCGGTTGTAACCAAGGACTGTGACCTGGCAATGGGCACCAACTATCACGAGCGTTTTCTGAAATACCTGGAATATTTTCAGGAAAACGATCTGGTAGGGAACTGCGCCCAGACTGACGTCAAGGGCGACCGGATGAAACGGCCACACGAGCAGGTGGACCCCGATCTTTACCTGCGGGTGGTGGAAAAGCGCTCCGACGGGATCGTAGTGCGCGGCGCCAAGGCTCACAACACAATTGCTCCTTATGCCGATGAAATTATCGTAGTGCCCACCCGCTTCATGACCGAAAAGGAAGCCGACTGGTCCGTAGCCTTTGCCGTTCCGGCGGATACCGAGGGTGTATACCTGATTTGCCGCGCCACCGCGCCCAGGCAGAGGAAAAAATTCAAGGCTCCCATCGAACAATACGGCTCCGCGGACTCCCTCACCGTGTTTGACAACGTATTCGTGCCCTGGGAGCGGGTTTTTCTGTGCGGTGAAACCAGGTTCGCCGGCCAGCTGGCCATCCAGTTCGCCAATTACCACCGGCACAGCTACACCGGTTGCAAACCTGCAACCACCGATATACTGATGGGTGCCACTGCCCTGGTTGCAGAATATAACGGTATAGCCAAGGCTCCTCATGTTAGGGACAAGTTAGCCCACATGGTGACCGTTGCCGAGCTGGTTTATGGTACCGGTATGGCTTCAGCAATGAAAGCATATAAGGCAGCTTCCGGCACTTACGTGCCCGATTTCGTCTATACTAACGTGGCTCGCTACCATGCCGGAGTTAATATATACCATGAACACGAAATACTGGCCGATATCGCTGGCGGGCTGCCCGCCACCCTGCCTCCGGAGGGCGATTTCCTCAACCCGACCACCAAGGATTTTCTCAACAAGTATATCATGCGCAATCCCGAAATCAGCGCCGACAACGTGCACCGCTGCTTCCGGCTGTGCAGCGACTTGCTGTGCTCGGCCCACGCCGGAGTAATGCAGGTGGCCGGTGTTCATGGTGGCGGCTCGCCAATCATGGAAAAGATAGGCATCATGAGCGCGTACGATATCAACTCCAAGAAGAAAATCGCCAAGCGCCTGGCTGGAATTGAAGAGTAAATATATTAATGTTTGGAACGGTCCCGCCCCCCTCGGGGCGGGTGCAAGATAAAAAATATTTTAGGAGAGGTGTTTTCAACATGACAATACCTGGCGTAAACAACATTTGTGTAGTGGGTGCCGGCAATATGGGGCACCAGATCGCCCTTTGCTTCGCCATTGCCGGCTACAAGGTAAAGTGTACCGATATCAACGAAGAGATTTTGAAAAAAGCTGAAAACTTTGCCGACACCTACCTTCCTCAGCGGGTAGCCAAGGGCAAAATGACCGAAGAGGTCGCCAAGCAGGCCAGGGCCAACATTTCCTTCACCATGGACCTGAAAGAGGCTGCTAAGGACGCCGACGTGGTTGTGGAAGCCATCCTGGAAAAACTGGACCTAAAACGGGAGCTGTTCGCCCAGCTGGATGAAATCTGCCCGCCCCATACCATCCTGGCTACCAACAGCTCGTTCATCGTCAGTTCCAAAATCGCTCCGGTCACCAAGCGCCCGGAAAAAGTATGCAACATGCACTTCTTCAACCCCGCCCTGGTAATGAAGCTGGTGGAAGTTGTAAATGGACCGCATACCTCAGATGAGGTAGCACAGAAAATTTTTGACCTGGCTAAGGACATCGGCAAGATTCCGGTAATGTTGAAAAAAGAAATTTACGGCTTTTTGGTCAACCGGATTTTGGCAGCAATTAATCAAGAAGCCTTGTATATCTACGATATGGGCGTGGCCTCTTATGAAGACATCGACAAAGCCGTTGTCTACGCCCTGGGCCATCCCATGGGACCGTTCCGCTTGATGGACCTGACAGGCATCGACCTGTCTTACTATATTGGCATGGAACGTTACCAGGAAACTGGCGACCCGAAACACAAGCCGTCCCCCATCATTGTGGAGAAATTTATCAAGAAGGAATGGGGAGAAAAAACAGGTAAGGGGTTCTACGATTACACCAAGAAGTAGCAGCTTAATTTAAGGAAATAATTGCATCTAAATGATAAAGCGGGATGGGCGGCCACACTTGATCATAAGGTCGCCCACCCTTTAAATTGTCTATTTTTGGAAGGGAGAGTTCCTTGTGATAAGCTTTAAACTCACCGAGGAACAGGAGGATATCAAACGTCTAGCCAGGTCTTTCACCGAAAAAGAGATTATTCCCGTAGCCGCTGAGTATGACGAGAAGGAAGAAATACCCTGGCATTTGGTAAACAAAGCTCATGAACTGGGACTAATGAACCTTACGGTTCCCGAGGAATATGGCGGCCAGGGTTTGGACCACATTACCGAGGCAATTATTGCCGAAGAGCTGGCTTACGGCTGCCTGGGCATCAGCGGGACCTTCGGAGCCAACGGCTTGGCACTTACTCCCATTTTAATCGCCGGCACGCCGGATCAAAAAGAAAAGTTTTTAAAACCGTTTTGCGCCAAGCCCCAGCTGGCGGCGTTCTGCTTAACCGAGCCCAATGCAGGATCGGACGTGGCCAATATTTCCACCACAGCGGTCAAGGACGGCGACCACTACATCATCAATGGGCAGAAATGCTTCATCACTAACGGCGGGGTGGCGTCCCTTTACACCGTGTTTGCCACGGTGGACAGAAGCAAGGGCCTCAAGGGCATCACCGCCTTCATCGTACCCGGGGACACACCGGGGTTAAGGGGCGGCAAAAAAGAAAAGAAAATGGGTGACCGGGCTTCCCACGTGGGCGAAGTGATCTTTGAAGACGTGCGGGTCCCCGCGGAAAACATTCTCTGGTCCGAAGGGCAGGGCTTCAAGCTGGCCATGATGACCCTGGACAGCACCCGTCCCATAGTGGGCGCCAGCGCGGTGGGCGTGGCCCGCAGGGCGCTGGAGGAAGCCATCAAGTACTCCAAACAGCGGGTGCAGTTCGGCAAACCTATCTGCGAGAACCAGGCCATCCAGTTCATGCTGGCCGACATGGCCACCCGGGTGGAAGCCGCCCGGATGCTGGTGTGGCAGGCCTGCTGGCTGTTGGACCAGGGGCTGCCGGTGAGTAAAGTTGGCGCCATGGCCAAAATGTACGCCGCGGACACCGCCATGTCGGTTGCCGTAGACGCCGTACAGATACATGGAGGATATGGGTATATGAGGGAATACCCGGTGGAAAAACTTATGCGCGATGCCAAGATTCTCCAAATCTATGAAGGCACAAACCAAATCCAGCGGATCGTTATTGCAAGAAACATTCTCTCATAAAACCTGTTTGCAGAATAATTTAGCCAAAATTTGACCGCAAAGAAATGCAAAGTGCGAAAAGCTGTAATAGTAAGCGCTGCCAGGAGTGTTAAAACGTTATACTCCCGGCGCGGCATTGTTAAAAAATACAAAGTCTGCGCCAAGACTCTTATTTTTTGGAACTTGACAAGGAGGTAATAACGTGGAGTACACAAAACTTGTGGTAGAAAAACAAGAGGGGTACGTAGTAGCGGCAATCAACAACCCGCCGGCCAACGCTTTGGGTCAGCCTGTCCTTGCCGACTTGAATAAACTGCTGGACGAGTGCCTCAATGACGATGAAGTAAGGGTAATTGTCCTGACTGGTACGGGAGAAAAGCTTTTTTCCGCCGGAGCAGACATTACCGAATTCGCATCCATCCAGGCCGGAAACGTGCCCAAAATCAGCGGCCATGATGTATTTTTGAAGATTGAAAACTATCCCAAACCAGTAATTGCAGCCATTCAGGGCAGCGCCTATGGAGGCGGCAACGAGCTGGCCATGGTGTGCCACCTCAGGATTTTATCCGCCTCCGCAAAAATCGGATTGCCCGAGGTCAAGCTGGGCATTATCCCGGGCTGGGGCGGTACCCAGCGCTTGCCCAGGTTGATCGGCAAAACCAAGGCCCTGGAAGTTATGCTTACTGGAGATCCCCTGAGCGCAGAGGAAGCATTGAACTACGGGCTAGTCAACAAAGTGGTGCCTGCAGACCAAGTACTAACCGAG
>CAJYBN010000038.1 GCA_913064925.1 uncultured Peptococcaceae bacterium | reverse complement strand
TGCAACTGCTGCAAAATAAGAGTTCGTTACATTTGCTTAGTAAAGTCGCGCTAGATAGATAGATATTTATAATTAAGACCAGGCTGTGCCCGCTTTCCTCCACTTTCATCCGGTGTTCCTTGCTAGAAACACAATATATAGTATAATTTACTTATATTTGTTAATGAAGTTAGTGAGACCAGTGTTTAATGAGAAAACAAGATAAGTTTTCACAATCGCTGGGTATTTTTAAGATGAACAGTGGTGATTAGTTTGTATTGCTTTGGAAAAATCGAGCATGATGTGACGGAATATATTCCGTTATTAATTCAAAGGTTGAAACAGGATGATGACGTAATAGCCACTTATCTTTTTGGGTCTTATGCCGAGGGTAAACAGACGCCTGTCAGCGATGTTGACCTGGCGGTTCTTTTTGACCAAAACTTTCCGAGGAAATTTTTTTTTGAAAAGAAATTGGATCTTCTGTTTACGGCAACTTCAATATTAAAAACTGATGCAGTTGACTTGGTAATTTTAAACGAGGCCCCGCCGGCTTTGTCCTACCAGGTCTTGAAAAAAGGAAAACTTCTTTTCGAAAAGCCTGAAACAAAAGCCCAGCGGGTGAACTTTCAAGTGCGTGTTTATGACCGGTACTTTGACTTTAAACCTGTTGAGACTGTGGTACGCGAAGGATTAATCAAGCGTATTAAGGAGGGGAGGTTTGGTGGTTGACAGGGAAACGGTTGAAAGGCGCCTGTTAAAGTTAGAGCAGACCTTGCGTAAATTAAAGAAATTATCTGAAATTAGTTGGGACGAGTTCCCGGCCGGTGCGATATAAGCCGGGGTATGCATTGGGCAAGGGGGAGATGGAATTGTTATACGCGGTGGTGCTGGCCGGCGGCAGGGGGGAGCGGTTTTGGCCCCGCAGCCGGGAAAGCTGCCCCAAGCAGTTTCTCAAGCTGCTGGGCGAGCGCACCATGCTGCAGCAGACGGTGGACAGGTTGGCTGGGCTGGTGGATCCCGAGGGAGTGTTTATCGTCACGGGGATGGAGTACGTGGACCTGGTGCGGCAGCAGCTGCCCGGCGTGCCCGCGGGCAACGTCATCGGTGAGCCCTGCGGCAGGGATACCGCCGCCGCCGTGGGGTTGGGCGCGCTGCACGTAGCCCGGCGCGACGAGCGGGGCGTGATGCTGGTATTGCCGGCCGACCATTACATAGGGGACGCGCGGCGCTTCCGGCAGGTGCTGGCCGGGGCGGCGGCCGCCGCGGCGGAAGGCGGGCACCTGGTTACGCTGGGCATCAAGCCTACCCGCCCGGAAACCGGGTACGGCTATATCCGGCGGGGCGGTCCATATAAAACTTTCTCTGGGGTGACCGCCTACTTGGCGGAACAATTCACTGAAAAGCCCGACCTGGAGCGGGCTGCCGGCTTTTTGGCGCAGGGGAATTACCTGTGGAACAGCGGCATGTTTATATGGCGGGTGGACTTGATCAGGCGGCTGATCGGCGAGCTGCTGCCCGAGCTGGACCGCGGGCTGCGGAAAATTGACGCGGCCCTGGCGGGCGGCGAGGCCGGGCCCGCGGTGGAGGAGGTTTACCCCGGCCTGCCCAAGATTTCCGTAGATTACGGCATTATGGAGCGGGCCCCCAACGTGCTGGTGCTGCCCGGGGACTTCGGCTGGGACGATGTGGGTTCCTGGACCGCCTTGGAGCGGCACTGGGAAACCGATGCCGCCAACAACGTGCTGGATGCCCGGGGCGTTTTCCTGGATACCAGGGGCTGCCTGGTGTCGTCGCCCCGTCACGTGGCCACCCTGGGGGTGGAAGACCTGATCATCGTGGATAACGGGGAAAGCCTGCTGGTTTGCCACAAGGACCGGGCGCAGGAGGTTAAGAAGGTGGTGCAGGCCCTCAAGGAGGCGGGCTACGGGAACCTGACTTAGGAGTATCGGCTGGTGACCGGTTCCCCCGGGTTCGCCAACTTTGCCGTAGACAAAGGACCCGAACCTTAGGGGTTAGCCGGTGCGCCCGCCCGCGCCCGCGTCCGCTGAGGCGGCGGCCGCGCGGAAATACACAGCGGCAAACAGCAGGTACCACAGCGGGAACAGCAAGTAAATGGTCCAGAAATGGGCGGCCTGCAGCGCCTGCCGCCGGGCGGCGGTGGCGGCCAGGCAGGAGCAGGCGTAAACAACCAGTTTAAAGCGCATGGTTTAACTCCGGGGGTAGGTCAAGCGGCCAGGATCATGATGATTCTGGTATATACCATGCCAGCGAAAATAACCAGCAGGACCCAGGTGAGCATGTTCAGGTTGCGGGCCAGCTTGCCCAGCCGGGGCATGGGCCTTTCTTCCAGCAGCGGGCCGGCTAGTTCCAGGAACACCAGCAGGGCGATCAGCACCAGGGCAACGATCAGGCCGGCGTTCACTTTCGACCGACCGCCGAAGGAGCGGTCGTAGTAGTCGGCGGTAACCACCGAGCTCATCATCGTGCTGGAAAAGGCGGCAAAGGAAACGAAGCTGGACATTGTCTGCGGCGGAAAGGGGGGCGAGGAAACCATTTTTATGTACTCCCTGCCGCCAGCACGGCAGCGCAGGGTAAAGGTGACCCGCTCTCCCGCCGTTACGGGAAGGTCGTATATGTACTGGTATTGTTTGCTACTCAGCGGTGCCAGCTCGGCGCGGCCGGAGGCCAGCAACCGGCCACCGGCGTAAAAACGGTAGTCCACGCCGGACTGCACCGGGGCGTGGTTGTTCAGCCTGAAGGTGGCCACTACGGGCTCATCGGCCCGGGGTACCTGAGGCACTACCGACAGGCTGACCGGCGCCGACCCGCTGCGCAGGGTCCCCGCAAAGGCCAGCAGGGGCACGATGAGCGCCCACACCACCACCAGCTTAATGCGCAGGTCGGTTGCTACTTGCAACTTTGTTACAACCTCCGTTTGCACTGTATTTACCGGGCTAAGTAGGGCATGACGGAAATGAGGGTGACGTTGCCTATCCCGTGGATGAGCACGGGGGCCACCAGGTTGCCCGTACGGTGGTAGACATAGCCGAAGACCAGGCCGGCGCCGGTAGTGAAAAACACCTCGGGGACGGAGCGCCAGGTGAGGTGCATGATGCCGAATGTGACGCCGGTCAATACCAGGCCCGGTTTCCAGCCCAGCAGCCGGGAAAGGTCTCGCTGGATAAGCCCGCGGAACAGCAGCTCCTCGCCCAACCCAACGAAAAATACCATGTACACCAGGTCGCGCAGCAGGTTACCGAGGCCGAACGAGGGGAAGGCGGGCGTAGGGGTGATGATGAAGTACTCTACTGCTCCCAAAGGAATGCCCAGCGCCAGCCCCAGCCACAAGCTTTGCAGCACCCGGCGGCGGGGCACCAGGAACAGGGGACGCAGGTCGATGCGCTTGCGGTATGCGTGCACCAGCGCTAGCCCCGTCACCAGTGAATACACCGCCGGGATGAGGTAAAGCTGGTCGATGAAAAACCAGGGCAGCGACGAGGTGAAGAGTATGTACAGCGGCAGCAGTACCAGCGATTCCAGGCAGTCTGCCAGCCGCGGGTCGGCGACCCACAGGGAAACCGCGGCGTATATCGCGATGGACATAAACAGGGCCAGGGTGATGCCCCAGCCCGCGTCCCGGTAAACGAACACCCACTCGCACCACCCGATGCCCCCCACCACCAACCCCGGGGTCAGGCCTTTCCTAAGTGTAATAACTAGTGTATACCGGTTTCCTTTGGCTTGTTCCAACATGCTACCTACTGCAGCACCCCTTCTCAGCGCCTGCGTGCCTGCACCGCGCGCCGCCGCACCTCCCGCCACCCGTGGGTCCGCGCCGCGGTATCGCTTTACCTCCCTATGACGCCCGCGCTCCTACGCCGCCGAACTTGCGGTGCCAACGCTTCCGCGCTCCCGGGTAGCCGTACTCTCCCGGCACCCGCGCGCCTGCGCCGCACCGCGCCGCCGCACTCTCAGCAAGCAAATGCCCCGGCTGCCCAGCCATCCCGGCACGCCCGCCCGGCACGCCCGGCGCGGTACTCCGGTTGGCGCGGCTAGCTCCCGGGCGCCGCCGGCAGGTGGAAGGTGACGTCCTCTACCGGAACGGGGCTGCCCGCGCGCCGCACCACCAGGCGGAGTGTGCCCCCGGGGCTCCAGTCCCGCCTGACGTGGTGTATGTAAGTAAAAGTACCGCCCGCCCGCACCCTTACCTTTTCACCGGTGGAGACATTGTTAT
This sequence comes from uncultured Peptococcaceae bacterium, assembly GCA_913064925.1. Taxonomy (GTDB): domain Bacteria; phylum Bacillota; class Desulfotomaculia; order Desulfotomaculales; family Desulfallaceae; genus CAJYBN01. The sequence goes on along the minus strand of CAJYBN010000038.1, from coordinate 12,067 downwards.
AGGTAACGGCAATGCTGTACAGGGCGTCACGGTTCGTGGGGTTGCACAGCTCAAACTGCAGCACCCACCCCCGGCGGTCTTGCAGCAGGCTGACGCGCTGCACCTCGGGCGAGCTGCCCGCCACGGTCACGGGGCGAAAAAAGGCCAAGACCAGCAGGGCGGCCAGCAGGCAGACCGAGACGGCGTAAAATATCTTCAGCTTACGCACGGGCGGCCACCCGCCTTCTCATCCACAGGTAGATGGCGGCACAGGCGGCCGCCACGCCTAGGCCGGCGCCCAGGGCGGGAAATTCCGGGATGGCGGACTCGGCCACGGTGAAATCGTCTCCGGTGATGCGGTAGTGGTCGTCCGCGGCCGCCGCGTAGGTGGTGGGCGGGGAGGCGCCGGGCTGGAATACCACTGCGTGCCAGGTGCCGGACTGCCCGCCTTTTTGCAGGTCATACTGGCTGGCCAGCACGCCTTCTGCGGCAGGCACGCTTTCGGTGTGCACTTTATCCCCGTTGCCGTCATAGTAGGCCACCAGGTAGTTGCCCGCCTGGAAAAATCCCTCTCCCTGCATGTAAACCACGTGGTCGGGAGAGGCGAAGGAGTCGGCTGGCGAGGTGTGATCCTGGTCCCGGTACGACTCCCACGTGACGTACCCGTACTTGAAGGCCAGCAGGTCGAAGTCGTTTTCCCCGTTGGCGTGCCCGGCCACGTACACGGCGTCTCCCGCCCCGCTTACGGCAATGCCGGCAGGCTTGGCCACGTTGTAGCCGTCTACGGGGTTGGCGTAGGTGAGCATCCACTGGCGGTTCCCCGCTGCGTCATACTGCATGGTATGAATACGGGCGTTATCGCTGCCGCCCATCACGCCGGTCAAGTAGATGCGGCCGGCGTCGTCCAGGGCCATGCCCTTTAGCCCGTTGCTGCCGCCGCTCCAGGCTTCGTCCAGGTAGGTTTCGCTCCACTGCAGTTCCAGGGCGTCGCTGAGCTGGAACAGCAGGAAGGATTTATCGCCGCTGGGCGGGGCGCAGTTGCCGGCCACCACCAGGCGGCCCGCGTCGAAGGCGGCGGCGACGGGTTCCAGGGCGTAATTGGCGGCGGTGGACTCCGCCAAGCCCAGGTTAACTTCGTCAAGCGTTACGCTTTGAGGCGCAGAAAGGCTGCTGCCGTCAAAGGTGTACTTGACGATTTCAATGTCGCGGGCGGTGGTGGCCCCTACCAGGCCTGCGGCGTACACGGCGGAACCGTCGGGGGAAATAATGAATGAACCCAGCCGGGTCACGCTGCCCCCGCCGGGCGGGTACCGGGCGCTGTCCAGCAGGTTGAGGCTGCTGTCGTACACGTACACCAGGAAGCTGTTGCCGTTTGCCGTGTCGTCCACCAGTACAAAGACCTTGCCGCCGGCCACACACAGGTCGCGGAAGCGGGTGTCGGCCGGGGCCACCTGGGCGGTAATGGACAGGCTGCCGGCGTCTACCTTGAGAACGCGGCACCGGTCCTGGCTGTCGTTGATGCCCATGTAGATATGGTTGCCGTAAAGCTGCATCACTGTGTCGTACGTGGTTTGATCAGCGGTAAATTGGGTGTAAACTACGTCCAGCAGCTTGTTTCCGGCACTGTCGTACTTGACCAGGCTGTGTTTATAATAAGATTTGCCGGCCACGTAAACGTTGCCGGCGCCGTCCACGGCGATGTCGTTGGGGATGTCGGGGAAGCCCGGTTTATAATCGTAGACCTTGTGCCACTGCAAGTTACCGCGGCAGTCGTATTTGGCGGTGACCATGTCTTTGTCGGTACCTGCCAGGGAGTAGCCCGCCACGTAAATGTTTTCCGCGGCATCCGCGGTGACGTCCACGGCGTAAAGCTTACTGGCTCCGTTAACATCCGAGGTAATGCGGCGCTCCCACAGCTTGGCCGGTTCGGCGGCGGCCCGCGGTGCAAAGCAGCAACAGAACCAAATTAATACGACCAGGGCAGCAATCCTTTTAAACAACGCGCCATTCGACTCCCGCCGGTAATTTTTTCCCTAAAACTCTTATTAATTACTTGAGATGTAAATTCCTCCCTTATCTTGACAAGAAGTTTTCGTCAAATCCCAATTATAATGTAAAAATTTCGACATGCCCAAAACGGAAATCAAATTAACTTTTACTTAGTGGATCATTCTCGAGGTAATATAAGAGAGGTAATATAAGAAATTTTAACAAAAAAATTTGTATAAAATTTTGTATAAAGTTATAAAGAGAAAAAAGGAATTAATCATAAAAACTAGAATAATATACTAAAAGAGTTTAAGGGCAAACCTCTCGAAAGGGTGGGACGCAAAGCCACGGGCCTAAGGTGCTGTAGGCACTATGGCAGCCGGGTTGCCGGTAATAGTTCGACATTGCCGGGTTTGCTTCCCGGTTTTTATTATTGTAAGGGGTCGCGAGTTTGATTAAGTTCACGATAAAAAACGAGTTTCCGGTTATAGTCGCTTTGTCTCTCATCTTAATACTTGTAATTACTGTGATCAACTGGCAGCCCCTGCGGGTTGCTCTTGGCCTTCCGTTCGTGCTTTTCTTTCCGGGTTACACCCTCATTGCCGCTCTTTTCCCCGGGGCCAGTGACCTGGACGGCATCGAACGGGTGGCCCTGAGCTTTGGGCTCAGCATAGCTGTAGTACCGCTCATCGGGCTGGCTTTAAACTACACTTCCTGGGGGATCAGGCTTTACCCTATTCTGGTGTCGCTAACCGCCTTTATCCTGGCCATGTCCGGGATTGGCTGGTACCGGCGGAATAAGCTGCCGGAAGGCAAGCGGTTTAAAATTCGCGTGGAATTTGATTTTAAGTGGTCGGAACAGTCCAGGCTGGACAAGGTTCTGACGGTACTGCTGTTGGGAGCGATCTTGTTCGCCGCGGGCACTCTTTATTACGTTATCACCACTCCCAAGGTGGGGGAGAAATTCACCGAATTTTACATACTGGGGCCCGGCGGTATGGCCGAGGGCTATCCCCGCGAGCTAAAAGTGGGCGAGTACGGGCAGGTCATCCTGGGCGTGGTCAACCACGAGTATCGCCGGATTAACTACCGGGCGGAAATACGTATGGGCGGGTATTTAAAACACGCCCTGTATCCCATTACCCTGGACCACGAGGAGAAGTGGGAGAAACCTGTTTACTTTAAGGCCGAGCTTCCGCACGAAAACTTAAAGGTGGAGTTTTGGCTGTTCCGGGAAGGCGAAGACCGGGAGCCGTACCGCAAGCTGCACCTGTGGGTAGACGTGGTGCAAGATGAATAACGTGCTTTTGGAAAATGGGAGAACTCGCCGCTCCATGCGCAGGACGACGGAGCTGAAGAACGATTGGCAGCGGTTGTTCGGCCAGGCGGGAAACAGGGCGTTGATCGTTTACTGGCTGTATGGCCTGGCTATTACCGCGGCTGAAATTATAGTGGCTTACGGCAGCGTGAAGACAGGCATAATCCTGCATATATTGCTGCTGGGGGCGCTGCTGGCGCACTCGGCCTGGGTGTTTCATCGCGGGGTCCCCTGGCTGTTCCTGGCGCTGACCCTGGCGCCGCTGACCAGGATACTGAGCTTGTCCATGCCCCTGGGCGGTATCCCGCCGGTGTACTGGTACGTGGCCATCAGCGCGCCGCTGTTTGCCGCGGCGGCGGGCGTTATGCGGGTGGCGGGCTTTGCCCCCGGAGAAGTGGGCTTTACCTTGCGCAACCTGCCCGTACAGTTTCTTATAGCCTTAATCGGGCTGCCGCTTGGTTTTATCGAATTTATCATACTGAAACCACGACCCATGGTGACGTCGCTGGCCCCGGCGGAAATTTGGTTCCCCGCGCTGGTGTTCATTGTTTGCACCGGTCTGTTGGAGGAATTCGTTTTCCGCGGCGTTATGTACCGGGCGGCGCTGAAGGCGGTGGGGGACAAATTCGCCCTGGTTTACGTGAGCTGTATCTTCGCGGTTCTGCACATTACGCACCTGTCGTTATGGGACGTAGTTTTTGTTTTTGCCGTGGCGCTGCTGTTCACTAAAATATTCGCCTGGCAGAAATCCATCGTGGGGGTATCGCTGGCGCACGGCTTGACAAATATCACCCTTTACTTGATTTGTCCGCTAATTTTTTGATGAAATCTTTTCCATGATGTGATACTATTTATATAAAATTACATAAAAAGGAGGTGTGGCCATGATCTCTACCGTAACCACCACCACTACAACAACCACTACGGTAACCACCACGGCAGGTTCGTCATCGCTGGTATCGGATATCGGCCTGTTGGCTGTAATTTCGCTGATCATTTTACTAGTTATAAAAGAACTGGCCGGAGCAGCCGTCGATTCCGGTGGTGAGTTGCAGGGCTATTCGACTGTGGCAGCTGTCGATAGGGTGTTGAACGTCGGTATAGTACCTTTGCTGTTTGTGTTCGGGTTTATAGTCATACAAAAAATAGTGACAATATTAGCCTGAACACGCGACATCACGGGGTGACAGATCATCATCCCAAGGGAAATGACATCGTTTTAATCTGGGAGCCCTGGGCCACAAGGTGCCAGGGCTCCTTTGCAAAGGCTTAATAAGCTGCGGTAGCTAATTGCTAAAGTGCGGTGTTGCCAAAGGGGGGAAGGTTTTTGCTTGGGAGAACGTCCAAGATAACGGCCTTGCTGCTGTGCCTGCTGCTGTTCGGGCTCGTGGCCGGCATCGGCATGGCGGGGGCGGCGGTTGAAGATGATATTGTTGATGAAATATCAAAAATATACCCACATTTAAGCGACCAAGATAAACAATATATCACTCAAGCTAAGAATGAAGTGGGGCAGATTGGGGATGATGAGTGGCCAGGTATTTTGCAACCGATTTTAACTGGCGAAATTATTGGTAAATTAGGTGGGAATGACCAAGCAGTAGCTGGCCTATCCCAAATCCTTATTGATTTAGCAAACATTCAGTATGCTGATCCGGATTCCGAGCCCGGCGTGCTGAAAGGTAATATTAGACATTTTATTAATAATAACAGTAGCACGGTATCCGCGCTGATTGGCACTAATTTTGATGCTGAAGACTTGTTATTATTTAGTTTTGACATTAAGGACGAAGTAATAAGTATTGTTGAAGAAAATCCCATATACTACGCATCAGTTTTGCTTAATAATGACCAGGATGCAATAGACCAACTTATCGAGAATGCATTAAGCAACGCGTTAAACCAGGATGCATGGAGTGAATTAAAGGCTCAACTAACACAATTGGGGTTGGGTGACGTCTCTACTGCAGCCGGTAAATTTATTTCGGTGCGTAATAACTTTCATAATTATGTAGATCGGAATCACAACGCGGAAAAAGCTTTGATAAAGGGGTTCTTGGCGGCAGAGATTAAAGAAGATGGCGGCGGCGGTGGCGGCGGCGGAGGTGCCGCGCCTTCCAAGGATGTATCAGATGAAATTGACGAAGCCGCAGATATAGTAACTAACCCCGATGCCACCGATGAAGAAGTGGCCGAGGCAGTGGAAAAAGCTGCTGACGCCGTAAAAGACCTGGCTGCTAAACTGCAGCAGGGCATTGGCGGCGAGGATGCGGCGGAGCAGGTGGCCGAGGCGGCCGCCGGGCTGTCGGCGGTGCTGGAGAAGGCGGCCGCGCGGGTACAGGATGCCGCGGCGGCAGGCAAGCTGGGCGACGCGGCGGCCAAAGTCATGGATGCCCTGGCCCAGGCGGCGGGTTATCTGGCCGGCGAGGGTAAGCAAAAGGCCGGGGAAAGCGCGGCTAAAACGCTGGTGGCGGCCGCCCGGGCCGTGGGGGGAATGGATGCGGACAAGGCCGCCGATATTGCGGACAAGCTGATCCGCTCGGCCGGCCAGGTAGCCGGTGCAGTGCAGGGCGAAGCGGCCCGGAACGTCGCCGAGAATGCCGTCAAGCTGGCTGAAAGGGTAATTGCCAGGGCCGGCACGGATACCATTGACGCCAATGCGGTTGAGACCGAGGACGGCAAGCCCGTGGTCCAGGTCGACCCCGAGCGGCTGCAGAAAAAGGCCCGGCAGGCCGTGCAGGCGGCCGGTGCATTGGCGGACAAGCTGCAGGAAAGCGGTCTTGTGCCCGGCAAGAAACTGGAAACCAGGGTAGTCGTTGAAGTGCCTGCCACCAGCCAGGCGCGGGTAGAAACCAGGCTGCCGGCGGGAACGCTGGACGAGCTGGCCGGCAGCGGCGTGGATAGAGTGGAAATTAAGACCGAGGTGGCTTCCTTCGGCATCACTCCGGGCGCTTTCGGCGGCGCAGCCGCCGGCGAGGAAGTGGCGCTGTCGGCCGCCCGGGTGGACCGCGAGGAGATCTCTGCCGCGGCCCGCAGCCAGGTGCCCGAGAACAGCATTGTGGTCGACCTGAAAGCCAGCGCCGGCGGTGAAAAAGTGAGCACGTTCGCCGAAGCCATCGAAGTTTCCATCCCGTACATCTTGGCGGAGGGCGAAAACCCGAACGAGGTTACCGTGTTCCTGCTCAAGGAAGACGGCACGGTGGAGCCGGTGGCCGACAGCGTGTACGACACGGTTACCGGCAGGGTGAAATTCTTTACCGACCACTTCAGCAAGTACTTTGCCAAGACTGCGCGTGTGACCTTCGGTGACCTGGCCGGCTGGAACTGGGCCAAGGACGACGTGGAACTGCTGGCCGGTAGAGGCGTCATCACGGGCAGGTCGGAGAACGTATTTGATCCCGGCGCCGACATAACCAGGGCGGAATTCTCGGCCCTGGTGGTGAGGATGCTGGCGCTGCAAGCCCCCGCTGACCAGCCCCTGCCTTTCGCAGACGTGCCCGCCGGCGCCTGGTACAGGCAGGAGGTGGCCGCGGCATACGCCAACGGTATTGTGCGCGGCAAGGCGGAAAGCGTCTTCGATCCGCAGGGCAAAATCACCAGGCAGGAGATGGCGGTTATCATCGCCAGGGTCCTGGAAGCCAGGGGCTATCTCGCCGGTGACGAAAGCGACCTGGCCGGCTTTGCAGACCGCGGCCTCATTGCCGGTTGGGCCCGCGCAGGTGCGGCGCTGGCCGCCAGAGAAGGCATCGTCAAGGGCATGGGCGACGGCAGCTTCGCTCCCACCGCCCAGACCAACCGGGCCCAGGCCGCGGTGATGCTGTACCGCTTGCTGCATAAGCTGTATTAAAAAAATAGCGCGCAGCGCTGCTGCGCGTGCTGTACGGAGCCGCCCCGCCGGGGCGGCCTTTTTTTCCTGCTGCGGGGATTGACCGGCGCGCCAAGGGAAAAAATGTAATACCCTTTTATATCCTGGCGCTTTGCCGGAAAAAGTTATACAATAATAAAGTAAATAAAAATAAAGTAAATAAAGTTAAACAAGCAGTGCTGGTGGCAAAGGCGCAATGTGGCGGTGATTGTCCATTGAGTTTTTCCATGCTGACCAAGAACGAGCTAGCCAGGGTCACGGCCAAGCGGGACTGCTGCAAGCTGGCGGAGCTAGCCGCCCTGGTAAAAATGGACGGGTTCCTGCACATCAGCGGGCGGCAGGTTTCCCTCCAGATAATCAATCAAAACGCGGCCGTGGCCCGCAAGCTGTTTAAACTGATCAAGGAGCTTTTCGGTATCCAGGCTGAGGTGCTGGTACGCAAAAGCGCGCGCCTGCGCCGGAACAATACTTACCTGGTGCGCGTACCGCCCCGGCAAGAGCTGCCGCAGATGCTGGCCCGCCTGGGTGTCATAAAGGAAGATGGTTTTCTCCGGGAAGGCACTTTCCGCGAGCTGCTGCGCAGCGAGTGCTGCCGGCGCGCCTATCTGCGCGGGGCCTTCCTAGGAGGCGGTTCGGTGAACAGTCCGGGCGGCGCCTATCACCTGGAGATTGTTACCAGCCAGAGGCGCCTGGCGGCGGATATCGGCAAGCTGCTGCGGAAGTTCGGCCTGGCGGCCAGGGTGAGCAGGCGCAAGGAGCAGTACGTGGTTTATCTGAAAGAAAGCGAGCAAATTGCCAACTGCCTGAACATCATGGGTGCCCATGCGGCGCTGCTGGAATTTGAAAGCACCAAGATATACAAGGATATGCGCAACCAGGTCAACCGGCTGGTGAACTGTGAGACGGCAAATTTAAACAAGACGGTCAACGCTTCCCTGCGCCAGACCGAGAATATTCGCTTCATTGCCCGTTCTATCGGCATGGATAAGCTGCCGTCTGCGCTGCGGGAGGTGGCCGAGTTGCGCCTCAACTTCCCGGATGCCAGCCTTAAGGAGCTGGGCGAAATGGCCGATCCGCCGCTGGGCAAGTCCGGCGTCAATCACCGCCTGCGCAAGCTGGACCAGATTGCGGAAAGGCTGCGTGCAGCGGCGGAGGCGGGCGGCGGGGCTGCCTGCTCCCCGGGGGGGAACGGCTCGTGAGAAGGGTACGCCATTACCCGGTTGCCGGCAGCACCAACTCCATGCGGGGGTGGTACCGGCGGGTGGGGTTTTTCCGGGTCGTTTTTAATTTCCTGGTCATTACCCTGTGCCGCTACCTACCGTCGCTGCGACTTAAGAACATACTGTATCGCCTGGTGGGGATGAAGGTGGGCCGGGGAGTCTCGGTAGGCCTGATGGCCATGGTGGACGTGTTTTACCCCCAGTACATCTCCATCGGCGCCAACAGCGTCATCGGCTATAATGTTACCCTGTTGGCCCACGAGTTTCTGGTGCACGAGTTCCGGCTGGGGCCGGTGGAAATAGGGGCCAATGTAATGATCGGTGCCAATTCCACCGTGCTGCCGGGGGTACGCATCGGGGACGGCGCGGTAATCGGCGCCGGTTCCCTGGTTAACCGGGATATTCCGCCCGGCGCGCTGGCCTGCGGCGTGCCCGCGCGGGTAAAAAAGGAAAGATTCCGGACGGCGCGGCCGGGCTGATGCCGTGCGAGGTTCCGCGAAGCCCGCTGCGCCAGTTCCGCTGGGAGGATAATGCAACACGGGGGGACTGGCTTTTGCAGTTGCTGGTTGAACTACTGGTTGAATTGTGGCAGCGTCCCTGGCGCTCCAGCTTGGTTTGGCCCATTATCCTGGTCAACGCCGCCGGGTCGGCCTACGGCTATTACTGGTACCGCAGCCAGCTGGCGGAAACGCCGCACCACCTGTGGCCTTTGGTGCCGGACAGCCCCCTTTCTACCACCCTGTTCGCCTTGGCCCTGCTTATGTTCCTGGCGGGGCGCGGGCCGGGACTGGTCGCCGCGCTGGCCTGTGCCACCACCATTAAGTACGGCCTGTGGGCAGTGGGGGTTATAACCCATTACTGGCTGCTGGGCGGACCGGTGACTTTCGTGGAGGGCATGTTGTGGCTTTCGCACCTGGGTATGGCTCTGGAAGGGTTCATCTTTCTGCGCCGGGCGCCCCTGCCGGGCCGGGCGGTGCTGGGTGCCTCGCTTTGGATGGTGTATAACGATTATATGGACTACATCAGGGGACTGCATCCCTACTTATTTGCCCCGCAGCAGGAAAGTTTTGCCATGTTTCTGGCGGGTGGATTGACCCTGCTGGCTATTATTGCACTGCTGCTTTTCTGTAGCCGTAATCATTTTCCCGCGCCCTGAATATATTTGAATAAATAAGATTTTAGGCAGGATTTTTGCTAACAAGCGGCGAACTTAAAACTATAGAGTTTTTCTAATTTTGCTAATATTGACTCTGGAGGATTTTATGGCTATGCGCATGGGTTACGAGCTCAACGTGGTACAGACCCAAAAGTTAATAATGACCCCTGAGCTGCGCCAGGCCATTACTATTTTGCAACTTTCCTCCCTGGAACTGGAAATGTACGTGGAACAGCAGCTGCAGGAAAACCCGCTGCTGGAGGTCAGGGAAGGCGAGGATTTGCCGGAAACGGATCAGGACGCGCTTGCCGGTGAGGAGAGCGGGGAAAAGGAGTCGTACGATATAGATTGGCAGGAATATTTCCACGACAGCAGCGACCTGGGCCTGCCCAGGCAGGAAAAGTACTGGGAGCAGAACGAGTTCAGCTACGAGCAGTTCGTCACCCGCTCACCCAGCTTGCTGGAGCACCTGCTGTTTCAGCTGGGCCTCAGTAAGTGCAGCCCCGGGCAGCGCGCCATTGCCGAGTACATTATCGGCAACATTAACAGCAACGGTTACCTTAATTACTCAATAGAAGAAATAGCTGAGCAGTTGAAGACTACGCCGGGCGAAACACTGCAGGCCCTGCGGCTGGTGCAGTCTTTCGACCCGCCGGGCGTGGGGGCGCGTACGCTGCAGGAGTGCCTGCAGCTGCAGCTGGACTACCTGGGCATCAAAGACAACCTGGTGCACAGTGTGGTGGAAAAGTACCTGCCGGACTTGGCCGAGGGCAAGTATAACCGCATGGCCCAGGCGCTGGGCGTGTCGGTGCAGGACATCCAGCGGGTGGCCGACCTGCTGAAGACCCTGGATCCCAAGCCGGGGCGCAATTTCAGCAACTTCAACGACAACAGATACATCATACCCGATATCGTGCTGAACAAGGTGGACAATGAATATGTGATTCTCATCAACGACGTTTCCGTGCCCCGCCTGACCATCAACAACGCTTACCGGGACGTGCTTAACCAGTTCAAGAGCGACAGCAAAACCAAGAAATACGTGGAATACAAGCTCAATGCCGCGGCCTGGTTGATTAGGAGCATTGAGCAGCGCCGCCTCACCCTGTACAAGGTGACCAAATGTCTGGTGGACCTGCAGCGCGAGTTTCTGGATTACGGGGTTAAGTACCTGAAGCCGCTGAACCTGAAAACAGTGGCCGACATAGTGGGCTTGCACGAGTCTACCGTATCCCGCGCTACGTCCAACAAGTACATCCAGACGCCGCAGGGCGTGTTTGCCATGAAATACTTCTTTTCCTCCGGTTTGGGCAATAACGGAGGAAAGGCGGTTTCCGCCGAGAGCATTAAAAAGGCCATGCAGGAGATCGTGGCGGAAGAGGACCCGGCCAACCCGCTGAACGACCAGCAAATCGCCGATATTTTCAAACGCCGCGGCATCAAGATTTCGCGGCGTACCGTGGCCAAGTATCGCGACGAGCTGGGCATACCGCCCATTCGCAAGCGGAAGCGCTACTAGGGCGGGGCGCGGGCGCACCGGCTAATGCTTGATCTTGATAATGAGCTACAAAAAACTTTTCATAAACGGAAGGCGCATTCAACAGCGCCTTTTTTTTATTGCCAAACTATGCCCGGCATGGAGTTTGGAGTGAGCGAAGGTAGCGGAAACGCCCTTTGCCGAACATTCAGAGGTGCCTGAAACGGCGCCTTGAAAAATTTTATCCTAATTTACATAAAAAAGAGGAAATAAAATTATGGTTAACGAATACAGTATATCATAATTTTATAAATAATGGTCACTAATATATACTATTGAAAGGAGTGGGTAGTATTTATGGCGGTGAGAGTAGGGATTAATGGTTTCGGCAGAATCGGGCGGCTGGTGCTGCGGGCAGCCCTGCGCCGTCCCGAGATGGAAGTGGTAGCTGTAAATCATAAATCCCGAAGGTTACCGGTCGACGATGAGTTTACCAGCAAGCTTGCTCACACGCTTCAGTTCGATTCCGTGCACGGCAGGCTGGATGCTGATATCCGGGGTTACAAGGATGCCATTGCAGTGGATGGCAAGGAAATCAAGGTGCTGGCTGAGGGAGACCCCGCCGCGCTGCCCTGGCGCGACCTGGGCGTCGACGTGGTGGTGGAGTCCACCGGCAAGTTCCGCAACGTCGAGGGCGCTTCCTTACACCTTAAGGCCGGGGCCAAGAAAGTGCTCATCACCGCGCCGGCCAAGGGCGACTGCTTAACGGTGGTCGTTGGGGTTAACGAGGACCAGTATGACCCGGCGCAGCACCACGTCATCAGCAACGCCTCCTGCACCACCAACTGCCTGGCGCCGGTGGCCAAGGTGCTGCACAGGGAGTTCGGTATTGTCAAAGGCCTGATGACTACCGTACACGCGGTGACCAACAACCAGCAGTTACTCGACATGCCGCACCGGGATATGCGCCGCGGGAGGGCCGCTACCATGTCCATCATCCCCACCACCACGGGGGCGGCCAAGGCGGTGGCACTGGTGCTTCCGGAGCTTAAGGGCCGTTTGA
>CAJYBN010000037.1 GCA_913064925.1 uncultured Peptococcaceae bacterium | reverse complement strand
GCTGGAATACCTGCTGCGGCATTCCGATGCCGGCACCCTGATTTTTTCCAGGGGTTACAAGGATTCCAACTACCTGGACATGGTTTACAAGCTTTGCCCTGAGCTGTACGTCAACATGCCCGGCAGGTTGAACTGCAAGAAGCTGCCCGTGCTCAAGAACCTGGTTTACATAGGCGAAGGTCCCGGTGCGGGGCTGTTTAGCTGGGGCGACATGCTGGCCCTGGGCGAGGGTATCGCCGACGGGGAGCTGGCTGCCAGGCAGTCTTCCCTCAAGCCGGATGACGTTATCAACATCCACTACACCACGGGAGTCACCGGTTTCCCCAAGGGGGTCATGCTGACCCACCGCAACCTGGTGAGAAACGCTGCCAGCATCGGGCAATGCATGCATTTGGGCCCCGACGACCGGCTGTGCATTGCGGTTCCGCTCTTCAACACCTTCGGCAGCGTTCTGGGCACGCTGACATGCGTGGCCTCCGCCGCCGCCATGGTGATGCTGGAATCTTTCAACCCGGTAAAAGTGCTGGAAACGGTGGAAAAGGAAAAGTGTACCGCGCTGCACGGCGTGCCCACCATGTTCATTACCGAGCTGGAAGTGCAGGAAAAGAAGCGTTTCGATATTTCCTCGCTGCGCACCGGCATTATGTCCGGAGCGCCCTGCCCGCCCGAATTAATCAAAGCCGTGGTGGAAAAAATGGGAATGCAGGGCATTGTGGTCACCTACGGCCAGGCCGAGGCCTCACCAGGTATTACCATGACCCGCACCGATGAACCCCTGCAGGTGCGCCTGCACACCGTGGGCAAGGCGCTGGAGGGCGTGGAAGTGAAGATAGTGGACCCGGCGACCGGCCAGGAACTACCCCCCGGTTCCCAGGGCGAGATATGCGCCCGGGGCTACAACATCATGAAGGGCTATTACAAAATGCCGGAAGCCACCGCCGCTGCCATTGATGAAGACGGGTGGCTGCATACCGGGGACCTGGGCGTGCTGGATAAAAACGGTTACCTGCGCGTAACCGGCAGGATCAAGGATTTAATCATCAGAGGCGGGGAAAACATCTACCCGCGCGAAATAGAGGAGTTTTTGCGGACGCACCCGCAGGTGAAGGACGTCCAGGTGGTGGGCGTACCCAGCGAGAAATACGGCGAAGAGGTCATGGCCTTTGTTCAGCTCAAGGACGGGGCCGACGTCAGCGCCGAGGAAATCAGGAAATACTGCGTGGGCAAAATTGCCCGTTACAAAATACCCGCTTATATACATTTCGTTGACAGCTACCCCACCACCGCCAGCGGTAAGGTGCAGAAATTTAAGCTGCGCGAGTTGGGTATCAAAGTGCTGGCTGCCAAACGCGAAATGCCGGGCACGGCTTAGCTATAGGGAATACAACCGGCGCGCCCGCTGGCGGCAGGCCGGTTTAGCTTGTCAAGTTTGGTTATCACGGGAGGAAGTTATGAGCGACCGCTACGATTTCAAGACCATTGAAGCCAAGTGGCAGAAAAAATGGGACGAGCAGGACATGTATGCTGTACGCGACTTCGGCAACCGGCCCAAGTATTATTGCCTGGAAATGTTCCCTTACCCGTCGGGAAAGCTGCACATGGGGCATGTGCGCAATTATTCCATCGGCGATGTGATCGCCCGTTTTAAGAGAATGAACGGTTACGATGTGCTGCACCCCATGGGCTGGGATGCTTTCGGCTTGCCGGCGGAGAACGCCGCCATCAAGTACGGTGCGGTGCACCCCGCCCAGTGGACCATGGACAACATTAACGCCATGCGGGAGCAGCTTAAACAGCTGGGCATCAGTTACGACTGGCACCGGGAAGTGGCCACCTGTCACCCCGGCTACTACAAATGGACGCAGTGGCTGTTCCTGCAGCTGTACCACCGGGGCCTGGCCTATAAAAAAAAGGCGGGCGTGAACTGGTGCCCGTCCTGTGCCACCGTGCTGGCCAACGAGCAGGTTAAAGAGGGTACCTGCGAGCGGTGCAAGAGCTTGGTGGAAAAAAGGGAACTGGAACAGTGGTTTTTCAAGATCACCGATTACGCCGACCGGCTATTGGCCGACCTAAAAAAGCTGGAGGGTTGGCCGGAGAAGGTTAAAATAATGCAGGAAAACTGGATCGGCCGCAGCGAGGGCGCGGAGATAACCTTCGCGGTGGAAGGGCACGATGAAACCATCACGGTTTTCACCACCAGGCCCGACACGGTATACGGCGTCACCTACATGGTACTGGCGCCGGAACACCCGCTGGTGGAAAAACTGGTCGAGGGGCGGGAACAAGCCCTGGAAATCAAGCAGTTTGCCGACCGGGTGCGCCGCCAAAGCGAGCTGGACCGCACCTCCGCCGAGGCGGAGAAAATCGGCCTGTTTACCGGTGCCTTCTGCATCAACCCGCTCAATGGAGAAAGGGTACCCATTCTGGTGGCCAACTACGTGCTCATGGAATACGGCACCGGGGCGGTAATGGGGGTGCCGGCCCACGACCAGCGGGACTTCGAGTTCGCCCGCAAGTACAACCTGCCCATCCGGGTGGTGATCCAGCCCGCAGGCGAGGAGCTGCACCCCGATACTATGGCGGAAGCCTATACCGGCGACGGGGTCATGGTCAATTCCGGGCCTTTTAACGGTACTCCCAGCCGGGAAGGGATCAAGGCCGTCACCCGTTACCTGGAAGAAAAGGGACTAGGGCACGGCCGGGTGAACTACCGCTTGCGGGACTGGTTGATTTCCCGGCAGCGCTACTGGGGCGCGCCCATCCCCATAATTTATTGCGATAAGTGCGGTGTGGTACCGGTGCCCGAGGATGACCTGCCCGTGCTGCTGCCCATGGATGTCGCCTTTAAGCCCACGGGGCGATCGCCGCTGGAAGAGCACCCTGATTTCGTCAACACCACCTGCCCTTCGTGCGGCGGCCGGGCCCGCCGGGAAACGGACACCATGGATACATTCATGTGTTCTTCCTGGTATTATTACCGTTATACCAGCCCCCGCGACGAGAACAACCCCTGGGATCCGGAAAAGGTGCGGCGGTGGCTGCCGGTGGACCAGTATATCGGCGGCGTGGAGCACGCCATCCTGCACCTGCTGTACAGCAGGTTTTTCACCAAGGTGTTGTACGACATGAAACTGGTGGACAACGAGGAGCCTTTCACCAACCTGCTGACCCAGGGCATGGTGCTCAAGGACGGGGCCAAGATGAGCAAATCCAAGGGCAACGTGGTAAGCCCCGAGGACATCGTGGCCGCTTACGGGGCCGACACCGCCAGGCTGTTCATACTGTTCGCTTCGCCTCCCGAGCGCGATCTGGAGTGGAGCGACCAGGGGGTGGAAGGTTGTTACCGCTTTCTGAACCGGGTTTGGCGCCTGGTGGCCCCCCTGGCCGGATCGCTGCCCGCTGTTTCTATCCAGGGAAACGGCAAGCTGGTGGGGGTAAACAAGGAAATGCACCGGATAACCCACCTGACCATCAAGAAGGTTACCGAAGATGTGGGCAACCGGTTCAACTTCAATACGGCTATCAGCGCCATCATGGAGCTGGTCAACGCCATGTACCAGTTTCGCGAGGTGCCCGAAACCGACCGCCAGCCCTGGGTTTTGCGGGAGGCGGTGGACGCGCTGCTGCTGCTTTTGGCGCCCTTTGCCCCGCATATCGCCGAGGAATTGTGGGAGCTGACCGGCCACGAAGGCAGCGTGCACCAGCAGCCGTGGCCCTCCTACGATCCCGAAGCCATCGTGGAGGACGAAATCACCATTGTAGTGCAGATCAACGGCAAAGTGCGTGACCGCATGCTGGTGCCGGCGGACATCAAGCCCCAGGAGATGGTGGATCTGGTCATGCAGCAGGAACGGGTGCGGGAGCTGATTGGCGGCAAGAAAGTGATCAAAACCATTCCGGTGCCCGGCAAGCTGGTGAACGTCGTGGTTAAATAAGGGCACTACTACGCTATTGATCAAATAGACTTGAACGACCAACCAAGGGCATAAATTAGAAGGCTATACGGCAGTTTACCGGGTAATTTGCCGTATAGCCTCTATTTATGCAAAAGCCAGCGGTACCGGGCTTATACAATAAATCTACGTTCGGGTACTATTTACGCCTTTTCCAGGTATTTAAGTATGTAGGCGCAGTACTCTTCAAAATCCGCCAGTCTGGTTTGTATTATGTGATACATTTCCTCTGGGGTTACTTCCGCGTAACCATGCACCAGGCGGTTGCGGTACCCGGCCATGCCCTTAATTTTTTCAGCAAACTTAGAAGGAAGAATTTTTTCCCTGCCCAGGGTTAATATAATGGAGCGGTAGTCAGCCGGGTGGCCCAGTCCCTGTTTGGCCATGATATGCCTTCCGATATCAAACAGGCTTTCTAAGGCCCGGCGCAGGTGATGCTCTGCAATGGCAAAGTTATCCGGATCGGCTAAAAAAGTCTCCCTGGGGAGAACGGCCATTTTTTCCAGCCTGGTTAAGGAACGTTTGATTAAATCGATGCGGGTGTAAACCAGTTCTTTGTTAAGCAAGCTCATGCCTCCGCGGATAGGATTTCTTCCTCCATTTCCCGGTAGTACCTGTCCAGGAAAGGTTTAAAGTCCAGGTAATCCCTAACGGTCACATCTTCAAAATCAGTTCTGAACTCATCATCGGTACAATAAATAACTTTACCTGTGCTGATGACGGTATATTTAAGATAGATGGGCGCTTTTTGCAAAAATAAAAGATCCACCTCTTTTTCCAGTGAAGCCAAAACCTCAGAGACGGTGTCCTGCAAATTTATCTCCATTTCCAGGTTGTGTATGCCGGGAGAATAATCGGCAAAAATTACAGCCAGGTCGATATCGCTATCATGATAATAATCCTGGCCGGCACGGGAACCAAAAAGGTAGCAGCAGGTCACTCCGAATTTTTCAAAAACCGGCTGTAATTTTTCACTTAATTGTTTAATATCCAAAGCAATCACCTCGCTAAAAGCAAAACATCATCACCTGCAACATGATATGGCAGAAGTCAAGTCTTCTTAGTAAATATAACATGCGGAACCGGAAAATTCCAACCCCCATTATAACCTTTGCCGCGCTGCAGCGGGTATTATACATGGCTGCCCGGGGGCGTTCCTGTCAATGCCGCCCTGGCCGGGCTGTCAGCAACTGTTCCCATTCTGCTTTGGACTTGTTGTAATATGATAATTTTTCAGTGATATTTCTGGTTTATTTGCCATGTCTGCATCTTCTTTCTCAAAACTGACCACCGGAATGCGATATGTTGGTGCAGGTGAAGTATGTGGCCGTCTCCCAAAACGGTTTAACGGGTTTAGGTACCCCGCTGTCGATGAGCTTGGATTTTGAGCGTTTTCAAAGGAACTCTAAGAAGCAACCTCCCTTAGCGTTTTGGACCACGTGCCCGGGGCGACATACCGGTACTTGCGGTTGCCGATTACATAGTCGTTACCCGGCACCGCTTTTTTTTGCAGCACATCGGGGCCGCGGCAGCGCAGCATGTGATAAAAGGCCAGCAGGTGCCGGGGCGTCACGTTGCTGTCCACTTGGGTACTGAAAATCCATATCATTTCGGGCAGCTTGACGATTACCCGGGGAGTCAGCATGGCGCCGGCCAGCAGCCTGATCTCCTCCTGCAGGTTTATCGGGCTGTCGGTGTAATTGCCTTCAAAAACGTCCAGCAGGTTCGTTTCCCTGCCGGCCATATTGATGCTGCCGATTACCCGGCTGAGGTGGCACAGCGTCCGCTGGTCAATGGTTATGTAAGCCATGATGGAGCTGCCGAACAAATTTTCCAGCTGAGCAATTAGTTTTTCTCTGCCGTACCGGCGGTAAAATTCCTGTAAGGTGAGCGCATCTTCACTGGCCGGCAAGCACGTGTATACCGGTACGGACACGATGCCCAGGGGCCCGTTGTTATCAGGGAAAAACGTCAGGTTCACCGCTTTTAGCCGGGGGCCGTCGGTCCAGAGTATAATCACGCTTTCCGGGGTCACACCGGTTTCCGGCGCGGCTGCACTCACGGCGGAGCAGCAGTTGCTCCCTATGAACATGACAAGGAGGATGATCCCGGCTTTAACTAGGCGCACTGTCGGCTTCCCCTTTCCGGATCTGGCGGTTGATTATGCCATCAATATTGTTGCCGGGAGCCGCGCCAAATATGAACGGGATGCCTATCCGGGGGTCAGAAATAAAACCCGGTGGGCGGGTTGGTGCTGTAGCTTTTAACGCAGCGCCCCCGTGAGGAGCGAAAAAGGTCGCGGTACAGGCGGTCAAACTCCTCGATGGTTAAGCACATGTACCCGTCCGTGTTGGCCTGGGCGCCGTTGACGAAGAAATCAAAAAAAACGTGGTGGCGGGTCAACTGCACGATGGAAAGCAGGTATTCGTTATAACGCATCATTATCACGCCCCGTTGAAGTATACCCGAAGTTATGCCATTATTGTATTAAAAAACTTGCCGGCGGTCCAGGACCCTTGACAGCCCGGCAGCGGGGGTATATACTGGTAACGATACTTTAATGAGCTAAATAGATAACGAATTAAAGTACAGGGCAAGGGGGCTTTTTTCGCATGAGCAAAAAGCTAAGGCTGGGATTACCCAAGGGCAGCCTGCAGGAATCAACCTTCCAGCTGTTCAAGCGGGCGGGTTTTAACATTTCGGTGCGCAGCCGGTCGTATTTCCCTTCCATTGATGACCCGGAAATCGAAGTGGTACTGATGCGGGCCCAGGAAATACCCCGCTATGTTACCGAGGGCGTTTTGGACGCAGGCTTGAGCGGGCTGGATTGGATTTTGGAGAACGAGGCGGACGTGGTGGAAGTGGCCGACCTGGTTTATTCCAAGCAGACCACCAACCCCATCCGGGTGGTCATCGCGGTGGCGGAGAACAGCGACATCAAGACGGTGCAGGACCTGGAAGGAAAGCGCATTGCCACCGAGCTGGTACGGCTCACCCGCCGCTACCTGGCGCAAAAGGGCGTCAGCGCCTTCGTGGAGTTCAGCTACGGGGCGACGGAAGTGAAGGTTCCGCACCTGGTGGACGCCATTGTGGACATTACCGAAACGGGCAGTTCACTGCGGGCCAACAAGCTGCGGGTCATCGATACCATTTTAGAGTCCACCACTAAGCTGCATGCCAACCGCCGGGCCTGGAACGACCCCTTTAAAAAGCAAAAGCTGCAGAACCTGGCGGTGCTGCTGCTGGGCGCCCTGCGCGCCGATTCCAAGGTGGGCCTGAAAATGAACCTGCCTTGCGGCAAGCTGGACGACGTGCTGGCCATATTGCCGGCCATGAAGCATCCCACGGTTTCGCAGCTTATCAACAGCGACTGGCTGGCCCTGGAAACCGTGTTGGACGAAAAACAGGTTCGCGACCTGATCCCGGAACTGCGGCGGGCCGGCGCCCAGGACATCATAGAATACCCGTTGAACAAAGTTATTCCGTAAAACTTCGTTTAGCGGCGCGTATATAGTATAATCGTAGGAGTAGGTGATTTTCCGAAGAAAAAAGAAGCTGTTGACGAACCGGTTATGGGAGCTTCCGTTTCCCGGAGAGAGCCTTAGAGTTGTTCGGCGCGGGGTTGGAATGAGCGTAGGAAACGGAAGCGCTCTTGGTCAGCAATCTGTTTTGCGAAGAAAAACGCTTCTCCTTTTTATTTTACGGCGCAACCGCGCAAAATATTGTTCAGGGACGCCTGCTGTGCGCATGCACGTTGCGTAGGCACCGGTAGTATGGTAACAAAAAAGCCCCGCGGCAGGGAGGAGATTACGGTTGATTCCGTTGAGGGACAGCGCCAAGTCGAAAAGTTTTCCCGCGGTCAACTTGGCCATTATTGCGCTGAACTTGTTCATTTACTTCAAGGAGGTTACGGTAGAGCCCTACCGGCTGAACCAGATATATTATACCTTCGGGCTGATCCCGGCCGACGTGTTGAACACCGTATTCACGGGAGCGCCGTTGACGCCGGTGCTGGACAACTTTATCACGGCTATGTTCATTCACGGCGGGTGGGTCCACGTCTTGGGCAATATGCTTTTTCTTTGGGTGTTCGGGGACAATATAGAGGACCGGCTGGGGCGCTGGAGATACTTGTTGTTTTACCTGGCTGCCGGCGCAGCGGCCAGTTTAACCCACATCATGTTCAACCCAACCTCCACCATTCCGGTCATAGGCGCCAGCGGCGCCGTGGCCGGGGTGCTGGGCGCCTATATGATAACCTTTCCCCGCTCGCGCATTTTGGCGCTGGTGCCCATTTTCATCGTTTTTACCCTGATGGAAATACCCGCGGTAATATTCATTGCCTTGTGGTTTGTGATTCAGCTTTTCAACGGCGTGGCCTCCCTGGGCGGAACAGCTAACCCGGTGGCCTGGTGGGCGCACGTGGGCGGCTTTTTGGCGGGAGCACTGCTGATCAAGCTGATTGCGCCGCGCCGGGTGAAACGGTATTACTATAGGCCCTAATACAGGGGAGCCGCGGGCACCGGCCCGCGGCTCCCGGCGGGGAGGGAATTTGCCCGCGACTGCAGAATTAATACCGTATCGGCTTTATTTTGACCAATTTACCAGGAAAGGAAGTATCACCATTGGCCAGACAAATCAAACGGCTTTACCGTTCCAGCCGCAACTGCCTGGTTGCCGGCGTTTGCGGCGGGTTGGCGGAATACCTGGGGCTGGATCCCACCCTGGTGCGGCTGGGTTACGTGCTGCTGTCGGTGTTGTCGGCGGCTTTTCCCGGCATCCTTGTTTACCTGATTGCTTGGTTAATCATACCCCGGGACTTTTAAAGGGTTCCCGCGGCGAATTGCTGGCGCAGGGCTTTTTTGTTGAACTTCCCCACACTGGTCTTGGGAATTTCGTCGATAAATACCACCCGGTCGGGCAGCCACCACTTGGCCACCTTGTCTTTAAGGAATTCGATGATGTCCTCCTCCGCAACTTTCCCCTTATGCTCTTCCCGCAGCACCACGCATGCCAGCGGGCGTTCCACCCATTTTTCGTGGGGGATGGCGATCACCGCGGCTTCCTGGACGGCGGGGTGCGACATAATGGTATTCTCCAGGTCCAGCGAGGAAATCCACTCGCCGCCGCTCTTGATCAAGTCCTTGGCCCTGTCGGATATATTGACAAACCCCTCCTCGTCCACGGTGACGATGTCCGATGTGTGCAGCCATCCCTCAGCAAAAGCCGGCTTGCTGCGCTCGGGATCCTTGTAATATTCTTTGGCGATCCAAGGCCCTTTGAGCCACAGCTCGCCCATCTGCTTGCCGTCCCAGGCCACCTCCCGGCCCTGGTCGTCCACCACCTTCATTTCCAGCCCGGCCACCAGCAGGCCCTGCTTGGCCCTTACCCGGTACAGTTCATCTTCCGGCCGGTCTTCCATATAACTCTTGGGCCTGGATACCAGCGCCACCGGGGTGGTTTCCGTCATGCCGTAGGCGTGCAGTATGGGGGCGCCCACTTCCTTGTCGAAGGCTTCGATCAGAGATTTGGGTGCGGCCGAGCCGCCGCAAATAAAGGCGCGCACGCTGCTGAAATCGTAATTTTGCTGCCTGTGTGCGGCCAGCACGCCCATCCAGATGGTGGGAACCCCTGCCGCCAGGGTAACTTTCTCATTGACTATCAAGTCGCACAGCACTTTGATGTCGGGGCGGGCGCCGGGCAGCACCAGCTTGGAGCCGAACCACACGCAGGCGAAGGGTATGCCCCAGGCGTTGGCATGGAACATGGGCACCACGGGCAGCACGATGTCGCGCTCGGAGAGCCCCAGGGTATCAGCCAGCCCCACGCACATGCTGTGCAGGTACAGCCCGCGGTGGGTGTATACCACTCCCTTGGGATCGCCGGTGGTGGCGGTGGTATAGCACATGGCGGCGGGCGAGTATTCGTCGAGGTCGTCGGGGAAGTCAAAGCTATCGGCGGCGCCAGCCAGCAGTTTTTCATATGAATGGACCCGACCGAGGGAGGTGTCGGGCAGTTCCTCCTCATTGGACATGACTACAAAGTGCTTGACGGTGTTGATCTTGCCTTTGATTTCTTCCAAAAGGGGAATCAGGTCCTCGTCCACAAAAATAACGCTGTCTTCGGCGTGGTTGATTACATATACTAGCTGGTCGCTGAACAAGCGCAGGTTCAGCGTGTGCAGCACTGCGCCGTAGCAGGGGACGGCAAAGTAAAGCTCCAGGTGGCGGTGGTTGTTCCAGGCCAGGGAGGCTACCCGGTCGCCTCTTTGCACGCCCAGTTCCTTTAAAACGTTGGCTAAACGGCATACCCGCCGGTAATAGTCGGCATAGGTATACCGGTATATGCCGGAATAATCGCGGGAAACCACTTCTTTTTTGGGGAACAGCTTGTATGCCCGGTCGAGCATGCTGCGCAGCAAAAGCGGGTACTCCATCATAAACTCAACCACACTCCTTTTTAAAATATTTAAAAAATTAACACATGTAAGATAATTTTACCGGCTGATGCTTCCGGTCACAATCCCTTTGGCCCAAAAGGACAAAAAAATTATTTTACCGGTCAAATGCCGGTACGAGATGCTGGAAATGAAAATATGATGGAGTGGGCAAGATAAAGGGAAACCATAGTGACAATCAGGGCTTTAGCAATTTACATGCCGGCCGCAAGGGGTTATAATTGTAAGGAATGGTAATTCCGGGCCCCGGAAACACCGTTATCACAAGGGTATTTTGCTAAACTGTCGAGGTGATGATATATTGACCAAGCTAGCAAGCCTGGTTAGGCCGAAAGCGGTTGCCGTGGTGGGCGCGTCGCCCAAGGCGGGCAAAATCGGCAACACCATATTGAAAAATGTTATCGAGTCGGGATACAAGGGGAAAATTTATCCCATCAACCCAAGGGAAGATCAGATCGAGGGCCTAAAGGCTTACCCGGCCGTAACGGAGATTTCCGAACCGCCGGACTTGGCGGTGATAGCCGTACCGGCGGCACGGGTACTGGAGGTGGCTGAAGATTGCGGGAAGGCCGGGGTGAAAAACCTGGTGGTGATTACCGCCGGCTTCAAAGAAGTGGGCAAGGCCGGGTTGGAACTGGAGAAAAAGCTGGTGAATATATGCCGCCAGTACGGCATGCGTATGCTGGGTCCCAACGTGGTGGGTTTCATTGACACGCACACGCCGCTCAACGCCTCTTTCGCAGGGACTTTCCCCCGGCAGGGGGAAATTGCCTTCCTCTCACAGAGCGGTGCCATGCTGGTGGCCATTTTGGATTGGAGTGATGCAGCGGGCCTGGGGTTCAGCCGGGTGGTCAGCCTGGGCAACAAGGCCGACCTTTCGGAAATTGATTTTATAGAGGAGGCTGCCGCCGATCCTCATACCAAAGTGATTTTGTGTTACATTGAAGACATTGTGGACGGGCAGCGCTTTTTGGAAGCGGCGGGCAGGGCGGCGCGCCAAAAGCCGGTCGTTATCTATAAATCGGGGACCAGCCAGGCCGGCGCGCTGGCGGCTTCGTCGCATACCGGTGCCCTGGCGGGGAGCGACCTGGCCTACGACGTAGCTTTCCGCCAGTGCGGGGTCATCAGGGCTCGCAGCATGACGGAGCTGTTCGACCTGGCCGTGGCCTTTGCCAAGGCGCCCGTACCCCGGGGCAGCCGGGTGGCCATCGTTACCAATTCCGGCGGGCCGGGCATCATCGCCACCGATAACGTGGAGGCCAAGGGGTTGCAAATGGCCCGCTTCAGCAAGGAAACCATTGAAGAACTACAGGAGAAGCTGCCGGCCGAGGCGGGTATCTACAACCCGGTGGACGTGCTGGGTGACGCTAAAGCGGACCGGTACCGTTTCGCGCTGGAAAAAGTTTGCGCCGACCCTAACGTGGACAGCGTGGTGGTGCTGATGTGCCCGGCGGGGGTTACCCAGCCGGTGGAAACCACCGAGGCCATTCTGGAAGTGCGCAAAGCCCATCCCGACAAGGCCATCTTTGCCGCCTTCATGGGCGGGGAAAGCCTGGCCGAAGGCGCTGCCATGCTGGCCAGGGAGGGGGTGCCCTGCTTTACCTTCCCCGAGCCGGCCATCGCCGCCATCAGCGGCCTTGTGTATTACAATGAAATGCTCAACACGCCCGAGGGTGAGGCCGCTGCGGCCCTACCGGGCATCGACCGCAAAGGGGTCAAGGCCGTGTTTTACGACGTGATCAAGGACAACCGCTTGGTGCTGCTGGGCAGCGAGGCGGCCGAAGTGGCCCGTTGTTACGGCATCCCGGCGGCACCCGTGGCGCTGACCGTTTCGCCGGAGGAGGCTGTGGCCGAAGCGGAAAAAATGGGTTACCCGGTGGTCTTAAAGGTGGCCTCGCCGAAAATTCTACATAAGACCGACGTGGGCGGGGTAAAGATTGGCCTTCAGTCGGCTGAGGAAGTGCGCAGCGGTTTCATGGAAATAATGAATAATGTGCACGGTTACTTACCCCAGGCTGTGGTATACGGCATTGAGGTGCAAAAAATGATGCCCCGGGGTACCGAGCTTATCATCGGCATGACCCGGGACATCCAGTTCGGCCCGCTGATTGCTTTTGGCCTGGGCGGTGTCTATGTTAACCTGATCAAGGATGTCAGTTTCCGTCTGGCACGGGGGCTGACGCTGCGGGAAATTGAAAAAATGCTGCAGGAAACCAGGGCTTACACCCTGCTGCGGGGTTACCGCGGTGAAAAACCCCGGGACATCGGCGCCCTGGTGGACGCCATCAGGCGGGTGGCCGCGCTGGTCACCGATTTCCCGGAAATAACTGAAATGGACATCAACCCGGTGTTTGCATACGAAGAGGGGCTTTCCGCCCTGGATATAAAAATCACGCTATCGTGAGGTGTTTTGCCAATGAAAAACCTATTTATTATGGGCAATCCCGCCAGCGGGAAGACGGCGGTGGCCCTGGGCTTGGCTTTGAAATTTAAGGATAAGGGTTACCAGGTGGGTTACTTCAAGCCGGTGGACAGCGGCCGCAAGTCGGCTTCCGGCAAGATACCCGGCGGTGATGCCGTTTTAATGAAGCACGTGTTGTCCCTGGAAGCCCCGGCGGGGCAGTTCAGCCCGGTTATTGCCGGTCCTTCCTACTTGAGCAAGTTCGACCGCCACGCCAATGTCATGGAAGAAATCAAGGCGGCTTACGCGGAGGTTTCCCGCAACTGCGATATTATGCTGATAGAAGGGGCCGTTTATCCCTACGTCCTGGCTGCCATCGGCCTGGACGCCGTCACCCTAGCCCGCGAGTTGGACGCGCGGGTGCTGGTTGTACTGAAGACCGAGGACGACCACACTCTGGACTTGGCCATCTTCTACAACCGCTATTTGGCGGCCCAGCATGTGAACACGCTGGGCACCGTATTCAGCAACGTACCCCGGCCGCTGCTGGCCAAAGCGGAGGGCGTTTTCCGGCCTGCCCTGGAAGAAGCCGGGTTTAAAACGGTGGGCATCATTCCCAGCCGCCCGGAAATATCCGCTCCCACCGTCGGCGAGTTCCAGGAGGCGCTGGGGGGCGAAATACTGGTGGGACAGGAAAACATGGACCGCTTGGTGGAGGACGTGGTTGTGGGGGCCATGACCATGGAAAGCGCGCTTACTTACCTGCGCCGGGCCGCCAACAAGGCGGTGGTGTTGGGCGGTGACCGGGCGGACCTGGCCCTGGCGGCGCTGGAAACGCACACCTCGGTGCTGATCTTAACCGGCGGCCTGTACCCCGATGTAAAGGTGCTGGCCCGGGCGAGCGAAAAGGGAGTGCCCGTCATTCTCACGTACCAGGACACTTATACGGTGATTGAGATGCTGGGCCAGGTGTCCAGGCACATCAAGCCCACCGACAAGGTCGGCATTACCATCGCCCTGGAAAACGTCAACCAGTACTGCGACTGGCAGTACCTGCTCCAAGCGCTGGAATTGTAAAATTGCATGGTGGTGGCCGGTGTGCTTTTTGATGATTACATCCTTGTTTTCGTATGGCCCGCATTATCACCGCCGGCGATTGATGAAATCTTCCACCGCGCGGTTTATTTCCCGTTTCAATTCCTCCCGGACAGCCGGGGGGATTTTTTCATGGACCGGTATGTCGTTGCCGGCGGCCAGCCGGTGGTACTGCACGATGCCGTCTCCCACCAGGCTGCCGTTCTCCGTTACCCGGTAATGCACAATGTAGCTGGGGTCGACGGAATGGTACTGGTCTACTCGCACGTTGATTTGGTAAGACATGTATTTTTACCTGCCTTCCTTTTGGTTTATTGTATCCCCCGGGCTGTGGTATATTAGTTGGTAAGCGGTTTACAAGTAAGGAACCCGAGGAGGTTTGCAGCAGCCACCAATAGGCCAACAAATATTGAAAAACATAACAAAATAGCTACCATAAAATTATGGAACTTTTAACCATCAGCAAAGCGGCAAAAAAGTTGGGCGTCCACCCAAACAGCCTGCGCAACTGGGAAAAGCGCGGCTTAATCAATCCCGTCCGTTTGCCCGGAGGCCAGCGCCGGTACTCTATGGACGAACTCAACAGGCTCTTGCGATCCGGCCAATTGACTGACGGGCGAGAAACAGCAGTGCTTTACGCCCGGGTATCCACCAAAAAGCAGGCCGAGGCGGGCAACCTGGAACGTCAGATAGAACGATTACGCCAGTACGCCCGGGAAAGCGGTTTTACCGTCAGGGCGGAATTCACAGACGTGGCCAGCGGTTTAAACCAGAAGCGCCGCGGTTTAACGAACGTACTCAAACTGGCCGAGCAGGGAGAGTATAAAAAGCTCATTATCGAATACCCCGACCGGCTGGCCCGGTTTGGATATTCGTACATCGAGCGGCACCTGAGGTACTGCGGCGTAGAGATAATCGCCATCGCGGAAAAAGAACCGGAAGACGCCCGGTCCGAACTGATTCGGGACCTGCTGGCCATAGTCACGTCCTTCTCGGCCCGGTTGTACGGAGCCAGGGGCGGCAAAAAAGTCCGGCAGGGGTTTCGGGAACTGATCGCGGGAGTGACGCAAGATGAGAAAGCCGAAGAAGAAAACGGTTAACCCGGAAGACGGTATAAAATACACCGTCTGCGGCGAGTTTTTCCCGGAAGTCTACCCTGCCTTTCGCTCCCAGAAGTGGGGCCGGGGCGACGAAGACCCTCTGGCCACCGAGATGCGCCTTTTTTGCTCATGCACCCGCTGGGCCTTCAACCGGCTGCTGGAAGGCCGTTCCCGTGAAGAGCTTAAAAAAGAAGGCCAGAAGATATTCGGCATAAACTCTCGTTTTTGTGACGATGCCATATTAAAGGCAAAAGCCATTATTGAATCACAGAAGGAACTGCTGGCGCTGGAAATCGAAGAAACCGAAACAAAACTGGCCCGTGCAAAGAAAAAACTCAATCGGGCGGAAAAAGACCTGGATAAAACTGTTGAAGCAAACGACCCGGTAAAAATCGAAAAAGCCGAACGCACCGTACACGGCCGCAAATCGCGGGTCAAAAAACTGAACGATAAACTGGATGAGCTGAAAACCCATCAAAATAACGGCACCATACCAAAAGTAATCTTCGGCGGCCGTTCTTTGTGGAAGCGGGTCTGCAAGGGTAGAGCCGCAAAAGAAGAATGGCGTAAGGCCCGGCAGAACCGGTTGTACGCCCGGGGAGACGAAACCAAAGGCGGCAACCCGAACATCAAGATACATTACCGGGGCGGAGAATACACCCTGTCCGCGACCATTTCCCACCTTTCCGAGCAAACAGGCACCGACAGCAAAGGCCGGCCGGTGATGACAAAAGCGCCGCGGGTAACGGGAAAGCTCTGGCTGCCGGTAAAACACCGGCTCAAAGTGTGGGAACTGCTTCTTTTTGGCGCTCCCTATAACATTGAATTAATCAGAGGCCGGGACGGCCGGTACAGAGTACACATCACATTCACCGTAACAGCGCCTGATCCGGTGACCAACCCCAACCAGGGTTATTTAGGCATGGACACCAACCCGGACGGAGTAGCTTTGGCCAACGTCAATTATTTCGGCCAACCCGAACCCTGGCCTAAAGGATTCACCGTTTTGTACCCGAAAGCGCTGCACAAATTCGCCGGGGAGTTCCAGGTAACAGTACAACCGAACGGTTTTCTCTATATCAAGATGCCGGAGCTTGCTTACAGCCGTGGATACCGGCGCACATACCTGGTAGGCGTGTTGGGCAAAGCGGTGGTGGACATCGCAAAGACTCTGGGCAAACCCATCGCCCTGGAAAACCTGGACTTCGGCAAAGACCGGCTGGACACAAACAGAAAATTCAACCGCACGGCGGCCAACTTCCCGTTCAAAAAGATAATCGAAGCCGTCACGTGCAGGGCATTCAAGGAAGGCGCCGGCGTAAAACCGGTCAGGCCGGCGCACACGTCCACCATCGGCTATTACAAGTAC
>CAJYBN010000036.1 GCA_913064925.1 uncultured Peptococcaceae bacterium | reverse complement strand
TACCGTAAAGAGTACGCGTTGTTTGGGCGCTTGCGGTCTTGCCCCGGTAATTACGGTTAACGACGAGGTACATGGTAAAGTCAGCCGCAAAGAGGTGACAAAATTGCTACGTAAATACAGGAAACGAGCCGAGGTGAAAGAAATTGATCAAGTCCCTGCAAGATTTGAAGAGCATCCGGGACAGCCGCCTGCCGGATATTGATCTGCGTTCCGGTAAGCCGGCCGGAGAAGGTGTGATGCACGTGATGGTATGTACCGGGACGGGGTGCACTTCTTCGGCCAGCAAGCCCGTGCTGGCCGAATTGGATAGACAAATCAAGCGGCAGCGGCTCCAAGATCGTGTTAAGGTAATCAAAACCGGGTGTTTTGGTTTTTGTAAAATGGGACCGATTGTGGTGGTGCATCCCGGGGAAATATTTTATTGCCTGGTGGAGCCATCGGACGTAAACGAAATGGTGGTGGAACATTTTATTAACAAACGCCTGGTAGAAAGGCTTCTTTACCGGCAAGACCGCGACCGGCAGCCGGTAAGGCGGAAATCCGACATACATTTTTTTCGCGCGCAATACAGGGTGGCGTTGCACAATTGCGGTTTAATTAACCCGGAAGACATTAACGAGTATATTGCGGCAGACGGCTACTTCGCCCTGGCGGACGCGCTGTTGAACAAGCGTCCGGCGGAAATTATCGACATAATATCTGCTTCCGGTTTGCGGGGGCGCGGCGGCGGTGGTTTCCCGGTGGGTAAAAAATGGTCGGTGGCGGCAGCTGCTGAAGGCGCGGAAAAGTACGTGGTATGCAACGCTGACGAAGGTGATCCGGGTGCCTTTATGGACCGCAGCATATTGGAAGGGGATCCGCACAGTGTCCTGGAAGCAATGACCATAGCCGGCTATTGTATCGATGCAACGACAGGATATGTTTACGTGCGGGCGGAATACCCAATAGCCGTGGATAGACTGGAAAAGGCCATAAAGCAGGCCAGGGACGCAGGTTTGCTTGGCGAAAACATTCTGGGCAAGTGGTTTTAATTTTAACATTGACTTGCGCCTGGGGGCCGGCGCTTTTGTATGCGGCGAAGAAACAGCGTTGTTGCGCTCGGCCACCGGGCAGCGCGGCGAACCGCGCCCGCGTCCTCCCTACCCCGCCCAATGCGGTTTATGGGATAAGCCAACCTTGCTCAACAATGTGGAAACCTTTGCCAATATACCGCTAATATTACGTAACGGCCCGGAATGGTTTGCGTCTATGGGTACGGAGAGAAGCAAGGGGACGAAAGTTTTTTCTCTCGCCGGTAAAATAAACAACACGGGCTTGATTGAAGTGCCCATGGGTACTTCCCTGCGCACCATCGTGTTCGATATCGGCGGCGGCATCCCCGGGGGTAGGAAGTTTAAGGCGGTGCAGACGGGCGGTCCTTCCGGTGGTTGTATTCCTGAAGAGCACCTGGATACGCCGGTGGATTACGAATCCCTAAAGGAAAAGGGCTCCATGATGGGATCGGGCGGCATGATCGTTATGGATGAGACCGATTGCATGGTGGATATTGCCAAGTTTTACCTGCAGTTTAGCCAAGACGAATCGTGCGGGCAGTGTACGCCCTGCCGGGTGGGTACCAAGCGCATGTTGGAAATTCTGGAGCGAATTACGGAAGGCAAGGGCAGCATGGAAGACCTTGATGTGCTGGAGGAACTGGGCCAGGAGATTAAAGACGCGTCTCTTTGCGGCCTAGGAACGGCGGCGCCCAACCCGGTGCTTTCCACCCTGCGCTTTTTTCGTGATGAATACGTGGCGCACATCCGGGACAAGAGATGCCCGGCGGGTGTCTGCCGGGCATTGCTGGATTACGTCATTGATGAGGAAAAATGTATCTCCTGCGGCCTTTGCGCCAGGGCGTGCGTGGCGGAAGCCATCCGGGGTAAAGATAAAGGGCGGCCTTACTTCATCGACCGCCAGAAATGCTTAAAATGCGGCGCCTGCTTAGCCAGGTTTCAAGGAAGCAATTTACACGATTAAACGGCTTTTCCCTGCGGGTTTTTTAACTCTCCCACCCGGAAATATTCGGCCATGTCTTTTTCTACGAAGTGCCACGTTTCCGCAGCATTGGTGCGCCAGTTGGTGGGGCAGGAGGACAGCGCCTCCACAAAGGAAAATCCCCTGCCGGACATTTGGTTCTGCAGGGCTTTTTTAATGTATGCCTTAAGCTGTCTGAGATTAGCGATGGTACCCCTGGCCACATAGGCGTCCCGCCCCGTGATGGCCGCTACCATTTCCGGGCCCTGCATGGGGTAACCGGTGGGTACGGGGTCCCTGCCGTAAGGGCTGGTTTCTGTTTTTTGGCCGGGCATGGTGGTGGGAGCCATTTGTCCACCGGTCATGGCGTACACGGTATTGTTGGCTAATATGACAGTTATTTTTTCATTACGGGCTGCCGCGTTCACCAAGTGCTGAGAACCGATGGCGTACCCGCCTCCGTCACCCATGTAGGCTACGGCCAGCAGCTGGGGGTTGGCCCTTTTAATACCTGCCATAACCGGCGTTGTGCGGCCGTGATGGGTTTGCACGCTGTCCACGTCGAAAAAGTCCCATGACAGCAGGGAGCAGCCGATGTCGCAGCCGAAAACCAGGCGATCCTGGATACCCAACTCATCGATTGCCTCGCCCAACGCCTTGAGGATAAGGCCGTGGCCGCAGCCGGGACAAAACTTGTGGGGCTTGGTGGCAATTCGCCAGCTGGTGGGCATTGCCGGTGAAGGCATATTACGGCCTCCTTCGTGATTTCTTATTGAACAATATCACCCGGTTAAGCCCTCGATATTCACTACAACTGCAATTCCTTGATGACCGCCACTTCATCGCACATAGGAAATTTAGGGCAATTGATACACTCTTTCCAAACCTTTTGCGGCAGTTCATCCTTGGCAATAAGCCGGAACCCGCACTTGACAAAAAAAGGAGCATGGTAAGTGAGGGCGAACACCCTTGGTATTTCCAAGTCCACGGCTTCGGCCAGGAAAGCTTCCACCAGTCCCCGGCCGATACCCTGGCGCTGGTAGTTCTCATCTACGGCCAAGGCACGAATTTCGGCCAGGTCCTCCCAGATGACGTGCAAGGCCCCGACACCGACAATGCGGCCACCTTGTTCGGCTACGGTAAACTCCCTGATGCACTCGTAAAGGGATGAACGGGAGCGTGCCAGCATGAGGTTTTTTTCGGCAAAATAAGTAATAAACCGGTGAATAGTTTCCACGTCGGATATTTTGGCTTTGCGGTAAAGCAACTGCGTTCAACCTGCCTTGTCTTTATAAGTTTTCTTCCGCGTAACGGACGGCGTTGCGAAATAAAGGGATGCCGTGCGGTTCCGCCCCATTAAACCTGCGCCAGTTGGGATGATGAAAGGATTCGACGAACCTTTCCGGGTGTGGCATCAGCCCCAGCACTCTTCCGGTTTGGTCGCATATGCCCGCAATGGCGTTGAGCGAACCGTTAGGATTGGCCGGGTATTTCAGGGTGGGCCGGTTGCTGGCGGCATCGCAGTACCTGAACACAACTTGCCCGGCGTTTTCTATTTCCTGTAAAACCGATTCAGCGGTATAGAACTTCCCTTCTCCGTGGGCCACCTGGTACTGCACCATGCTTCCCTGCATACCCCTGGTGAATACACAGTTGGTGTCTTCCACCAGCAGGTTGACCCAGCGGCATTCAAAGTGGCCGCTGTCATTTTGCATCAGAGTGACGCTGATTTTACCAACTTCTCCCCGGGGCAGCAATCCCGTGCGCACCAAAACCTGGAAACCATTGCAAATGCCTATGATAAGCTTGCCGCTTTCTACGAAATCCAGCAGCTGTTCCTTTAAGAATGCGGCCAGCTCCACGGATAGCACTTTGCCGGAATGGATGTCGTCGCCGTAGGAAAAACCGCCGGGGATGGCCAGAATTTGATAGTGGGCCAGATTTTCTGCACCGCTGCGCAGCTGGTTGATGTGCACCAGCCGGCAGCTTCCGCCGGCTTTGGCAAAGGCGTAAAAGGTTTCCTGGTCGCAATTGGTGCCGTCGGTCCTCAATATGCATACTTGCGGTTTCACCCGCCAAACACCTCCTGCATGGGACGGCGCCATGATTCAAACAGAGTATCTGTCGGCACGGCAAAAAGAAAATCTTGTCCTTGCTTTACGGATATTAATTTCTCCGCAGCGGTTCGGCCCAGCAGCAGCCAGGGTACGTTTTCCAGCTGCTCTGCCACGGCCGCCGGGTCTTCAGTTTCCAGCAAGAAGCAGCCCGCGGTTTCATTGAACAGGAAGTAATCCGCGCGGGCCTGTTCCGGTACAGTTATTTCCGCGCCCACACTGCCGCCGAAACACATTTCCGCCAAGGCGGCCAGCAGGCCTCCCTCGCTTATGTCGTGGCAGGCTGTTACTGTTCCGTTCCGGCATGCCCTGTGCACGGCACGCCATACCTTTACCAGCGCGGCGGTATCCACCAGCGGGATAAACGGTGAGCGGCCGCCTACGATGTCGAAATATATGGAGCAGCCCATTTGGTTAATGTCGCGCTTGCCCACAAGAAGGATGCTGCTGCCCGCGCGCTTGAAATCGGAAGAAACGGTGGCGGTAACGTCCTTCACCCTGCCGAAGCAGGATATGCACAGCACGGGCGGGATCTTAATCACCTTGCCGTCCGAGGAACGGTAGGTGCTGCTGAGACTGTCCTTGCCGGAAATGAAAGGCATGCCGGTGACCTTGACGAAATCCACGCAGGCGTCAACGGCCCTGTCCAGGTCGTACAACGATTCTTCATCCGGGTAAGGCCAGATGAAATTATCTATCAACACCAGCTCTGCCGGGTCGGCGCCCACCGCTACGGCGTTGGAAACAGCTTCCGCGGCGGCCCAGATACCTCCGGCATAGGGATCCATGGTATTGAGCACGGGATTTAACCCGTGGGCGATAACCGCGCCGTATTTTTTGCCCGGCACGGGTGCCAGAACCACGGCATCGTTGGGGGCGCTGCATGACACGCCCGCAAAGGGCGGTAAGGCGCAGCTGGCCTGGACGCCGTGGTCGTACATGCGCACGATCGGTTCCTTGGAACAGATGTTAAGGTGGGACATGATTTGCGTGCACACTTTAACCCAGTCGCGCGGCGGGCCCGGCTCCTTGACCTCGACCCGCCGGCTTTCCCGCCGGGCGGTCATGATACGCTGGGGCAGTCCATGATGCAGAAACTCCATGTCCAGCTCGCAGACACGCTCGTCTCCGTAATATACCTCCAGCTTGCCGGTATCGGTAAACTCCCCGATGGCGGTGGCTTCTACGTTGTGCTCGCGGCATATGGCCATTAAATGCGGCAAATTCTGCGGTGCCACGGCCAGGGCCATCCTCTCCTGGCTTTCGGAAAGCCAGATTTCCCAAGGGGCCAGGCCGGGATATTTTAGCGGCACCTTTTCCAGGTTGATGCGCACGCCGGTATGCTGGCCCATCTCGCCGAAAGCCGAGGCAAAACCGCCAGCTCCGCAGTCGGTTATGGCCTTAATGAGCTTATTATCTCTGGCGCGCAGCAGCGCATCGCTCATGCGCTTTTCCTCGACGGCGTGGCCAATTTGCACCGCGCTGGCGTTAACATCAATGGTCCGGTTGGTCATTTCACCGCTGGAAAAAGTGGCACCGTGGATGCCGTCCCGGCCCGTTCTCCCTCCTACCACGACGGCGATGTCGCCATTTTCCGGCTGCCCCTTGCGGGCGTCTTCGGCCGGCATGATGCCGTAAGCGCCGACGATAATGGTTGGTTTGGCCCGGAAATCGCGGTGAAAGTGCACCGATCCGTTGTTGGTGGGTATGCCCATGCGGTTTCCGTAATCGCGCACTCCGGCCACCACCCGCCGCAGCAGGTAATTGGGGTGCAGACACCCTTCAGGTACTTCTTCTGCGGGCAGGTCCGGTGGGGCGAAACAAAACATGTCTGTAGAAGCTATAACCTTGGCTCCCTTACCAGTGCCCATGATATCGCGGAAAACGCCGCCGCTGCCTGTCATGGCGCCGCCGTAAGGCTCTATGGCGGAGGGCGAATTATGTGTTTCCACTTTGCCGCACAAGGCCAGCCCTTCGTAAAAGGCCATCACGCCGGAGTTATCCACAAAGGCAGATAAAACTAGGGGGTGCCCGGCGGCGGAGGTAGCTTCCTGCAGCCTCTGCAGCATGGATTTTTTACGCCTTCCGTCCACGACAAGCGTGGACTTAAAGGTTTTATGCACGCAGTGTTCCGACCAGGTTTGGGCGAGGGTTTCAATCTCGCAATCGGTCGGTTCGCGACCCAGGCCGGCAAAATATTTTTGTATGGTTCGCATTTCCTCAAGGTTAAGGAACAGGTGATTATGGCGGCTTAATTCCATCAAAGCGTCGTTGTCCATGGAACTAATGGGGATCACCTTGGTTTTTCCAGGACTGCCCTGGATAATTAAAGTGGCGGGCTTTTCGCGTACTACCCTTTCCACAGTTTCATTAACCAGCAGCCTGGATAGGATAAGCCGCATTTCCTCGTCCGATACAGAACCAAAAAAACCGTATTCGTAGCTGGAATCGGCGGCCAACAAATTCTGTATTCCTAGGTCGGCGGCAGCTTTTAATATGGATCCCGCTTCCGGGTTCATAACGCCCGGCTTATAAGCCACTTCCACCAGGATGTCAGCATCATTGATAATCGGTTCGTTAACCGTATATCTTTGGAATATTTCCTCGGCTAATAGGTTTTGCGCCAGGAATTCGGCCTCCCGGGCGGATATCCCCTCAAAGCGGTATACTTTGGCGGTAACAATTTTGTTAACGCTATGGATGTTAAGCGAGTGCCTGATTTCGTAAAGCAAGCTTTCGCTCCTAGGGTCTTTTAGCTCAGGCAAGCTTATGACCCGCACTTCGTGCACAGCCAATATACTCCACCTCCGGGTTTTAAAAAACAAAAGTTTCCGGCCTGGTAGAGCCGAAAACCGCGCGTACCTGCTGCTTTATTTTATTATATTCAGGGAAAAAAAACAACCGTGCAATGAACTATACCCCGGCGGTGTTTTCAGCGCATCACGCGCACCGTGGCCAGGCGGGCGTCATTGACATCCAGCACGAAAACCTGGTGGTATTCTTCATTGCCTATATCGCGCAGCGTTTTTTCCAGTTTCTTGACGTGATTACCGATGACCGCCGTTTCCACTTTTCTTTCCCGGGAGGCGTTTTGCTGCAGGCAATAGGCAAAGGGTACATTAAACACGATCAGGGTGGTGTGAAAGCCGTATTTGCCGGCGATTTTTTGTAACTTTTTCCGGCTTCTTTTCTCCAGGGCCGTGGAGTCGGCCACGGTCAGCTTGCCGGCGGACAACCGCATGTCTATGAGCATGTAGAATAACTTAAACGCCTGACCGGACACGGCCATGTTATTTTCCTCGTCGGCGATCATAGCCCGGCACTTGTCCGATGAGACGATCTGCGTATCTAGAAAAAACTTGTGGGCAAAAGTTGATTTGCCGCACCCCGCCGGACCACACAAGATAACCAGGGATAAAAAGGGAATTTTTATGGTTACGCTGCTCATTGTCAACCCCGCCTAAACGGCACGGATATTTCAGCACTTATTATTTGGACTATACAGCAAATAATACCCCGGTCCTTGCGGCTTGCGGCTAATGGCATGGCTCGGTGCATTTATCAATTTAGACCGTTAATAAATTTGACCTTACCTCCAGCCAGCGAAGCAACAGGGGCAAGTGCTTCAATACGCACGCCTTTTTCCCGCAATGCTTTACCTCCGCCCTGGAAAACCTTTTCAATTACTACTCCCACGCCCACCAGGGTAGCTCCTGCCTGTTCAATGATGCCCACCATGCCCCGCAGTGCTTCTCCCTGCGCTAGGAAATCGTCCACTATCAACACTCGGTCCGCCCGGGTTATGAACTTCTTGTTGACGTAAATGCCCACCATTTCCCGCTTGGTAAAGGAAAAAATATTACTGTAATAGGAACCGGGTTCCTGGGTGAAAGCCTTTTTTTTCTTGGCAAATATTACGGGTACGTTAAGTACCAGCCCAGTGGTCAGGGCCACTGCTATACCCGACGCTTCCACAGTAAGCACTTTGGTAACCCCGGCGCCGGCAAAACGACCAGCTAGCTCCTTGCCCATTTTGAGGGCAAATTGCGGGTCTACTTGGTGATTTAAAAATGAGTCCACCTTTAATACGGTATCCGACAATACTCGCCCTTCTTTTAGTATTTTTTCTTTCAACTCGCGCAAGGTACGGCCCCCTTTTTTATCTTTCCTCCCGGTCGTACGGCAAACCCAAAGCTCGCGGGGAGCCAATACGGTTTACCATGTTACGCCTGGTGACTAAAATGAGTACGGCAATGGTCAGCAGGTACGGGAGCATCTTCAGGAAGTACGGCGACACTAGCACGTTCAGAGTTTGCAGGCGAAAACCAAGGGCGTCGATTCCCCCGAACAGGTAAGATCCCCACAGGGCATGGACCGGGTTCCAGGTGGCGAAAATAACCAGCGCCACCGCAATCCATCCCCTTCCCGCGGTCATATTTTCCATCCAGCTGGGGACGTAATTTAACGACAGGTAGGCGCCGCCGATGCCTGTCAGCATACCGCCGGCTATAACATAAATGTAGCGGGTGAGAAATACATTGACGCCTACCGAATCGGCGGCAGCGGGGTTTTCGCCCACGGCTCGCATGTGCAATCCCGCCTTGGTGCGGAAAATTAAAAACCATAATGCCGGTACCAGCAAGTAGCTAATGTAAACCATAGGGTCGTGCTGGAAAAAAACCGGTCCCAGTAAGGGGATATTTCCAAGCACGGGAACGGTGTAATTTTCGAATGGAACGGGCAAGGCCGTGCCTACATAGGATTTGCCCAAATACCCGCTCAGCCCTGTGCCGAACATGGTTAGGGCCAGTCCGCTCACTACCTGGTTGGCCTTCATGGTTACCGTTAAAAAGGCATGAATAAGCGCCAGTAATCCCCCGGCCAGCATGGCCAAAAACATGCCGGCCCAGGGGTTGGCGGTTTGCAAAGCGCAGATGAAGCCGCAAACGGCACCCACCAGCATCATGCCTTCCACGCCCAGATTTAAAACGCCGGCTCGCTCGGCCAGTATTTCTCCCAGGGCAGCAAATAAAATCGGTGTACCCGCAGTTATGGCCGTGGCCAGGATAGCCACCAGGATATCCTGGTTCATGACGCATCATCCCCTGATGAATAGGCGGGAGTTTTCCTGGCAATTCTGTAATTGGTTAGCAGTTCCCCTCCCAGGACGAAAAACAGGAGCAGTCCCTGGAGCATGGCCACCATGGAGGAGGGAATGCCGCTTGTTTGCACTATATAGCCGCCGACTTGAAGGGCGCCGAACAAGAAAGCGACCACTATGATGACAAAGGGATGCAACCTGCTGAGCCAGGCGATGATAATGGCCGTATACCCGTAACCGGTGCTGAGGCCGTGCTGCAGGCGGTGAGCAATGCCGGATACTTCCGCCATGCCGGCAAGCCCGCAGACAGCGCCGCTGACAAACATTACCAGCAAGATGTTTTTATTGATGTTGATGCCGGCATAACGCGCCGCATCGGGGCTTTCGCCGCAAACCCTGATCTCGTAGCCCCACCGGGTGTGGTAAATGATTATATAAAACAACAGGGCGATGAACAGGCCGAAAAACAGCCCGGCATGGATGCGCGAGTGGCCCAGTACCGGCAGTATAGCAGCTGGCGAAAAAGGGGCTGTCAGGGGAAAGTTATAACCGTTGGGGTCTTTCCAGGGACCGTAAACGAGATAATCCACCCAAAAAATAGCCACATAATTGAGCATTAAGGTGGTGATAATTTCGTTAACTCCCCAGATAGCCCGGGGTATGGCCGGTACAAGCGCCCACAAGCCCCCGGCCAGCATGCCCAGCGTTATCATGAGCGGCAGCACCCACCATTCTTCGGCATCGGAAAAGTTCAAGGCCACCCAGGTGGCGGCAAACGCGCCCATGTACAGCTGTCCTTCCCCGCCGATATTCCACAACTGCATGCGAAAGGCCAGCGCCACGCCCAGCCCGGTTATGGTCAAAGGTATGGCCTTGACGATGGTTTCCGTTATGCCGTAGATGGAGCCAAAAGCGCCGGCGAACATGACCTTATACACTTCCCAGAAGTTGTGCCCGGACAGCACCAGGAATACGGCACCCACCAGCAAGGCTAAAATGATGGACACCAGCGGTACTATCACGAAAGATGTCGAAGAAGGAACCAGCCTTTTTTCGATTACATAGCCGCTGAACACCGTCATCATGTAGCCATTTCTCCCGTTCCTGCGGACCCCATCATGAGCAGCCCCACTTCCTCCACGTCGGTCATTTCCGCCGGCATAATGCCGGTGATCCGGCCGTCGTAGATGACGCCGATGCGGTCGCTTAGTTTAAATAATTCGTCAAGATCTTCGGAAATTAAAAGAATGGCCACCCCTTTGTCTCGCTGTTGGAGCAAAATATTGTGCACTGATTGAGTGGCTTTGATATCCAGGCCGCGTATCGGGTACACGGCGACCAGCAAAAGCGGTTCGGAGGTAATTTCCCGGGCCAGCAGTAACCTTTGCAGGTTTCCGCCCGACATCAATTTTACCGGAGCGTCAAGGCTGCTGATTTGTATTTCGAATTGCTTTACCAGTTCCCGGCTGTTTTGGTAGGCCGCGCGCTTGTTTAGCAAAGGTCCCCGGCGCAGGACGCTTTGGCGGTAGCTCTTGAGCATAAAGTTGTCTACGGCACTTAATCCCGGTACCAGCCCTGTTCCCAGTCGGTCATCCGGCACGTAAGCTACGCGGCGGTCAATAATCTGGCGCGGGGATAGCCCGGTAGTATCGATGCCGTCGATCATTATTTTCCCTCCGGTGACGGGCCGCAGGCCGGTTATCACCTCGGCCAGCTCTCGCTGCCCGTTTCCCGCTACGCCCGCGATGCCGAAAATTTCCCCGCTGTGCACCGTGAAGGATACCCCCTTGAGACAAGGGCGGCCCAAGTCGCTGAGGCAGTGGACGTTATCCACTTCCAGTACTTTTTTATTCCCGGGGGATCCCTTTTTTTTGTACTGTATCACCACGTCGCGGCCTACCATAAGCCAGGCCAATTCCCTGCGGTTGATTTGTTCCCTGGTCAGGGTGGCCACAACCTTACCGCGGCGCAGCACCGTAACCCGGTCGGCAATCTCCATGACTTCCTGCATTTTATGGGTTATCAATACAATGCCCCGTCCCGCTTTGGCCATTTCTCTGAGGATGTGAAACAGTTCGTGGGTTTCCTGCGGCGTTAAAACGGCGGTCGGTTCGTCCAGTACGAGCACTCGGGAACCCCGGTACAGCATCTTGACGATTTCCACCCGTTGCTTTTCTCCTAAGGAAAGCTGCCAAACCATGGAGGAGGGGTTGATATGCAAACCGTACTTTTTAGAAAGTTCCTCCAGTTTGCGCTGGATGTCCTGT
Source organism: uncultured Peptococcaceae bacterium (assembly GCA_913064925.1). Lineage (GTDB taxonomy): Bacteria > Bacillota > Desulfotomaculia > Desulfotomaculales > Desulfallaceae > CAJYBN01. The sequence continues at coordinate 4,906 of CAJYBN010000036.1, read as the reverse complement.
AAGCGCAAAACGGGCGGCGTGCTGTCATCGCCCAAAATGACGTTTTCCGCAACGGTAAGCGAGTCAATCAATTTAAAATGCTGGTGAATCATGCCTATGCCGGCTTTGATGGCGTCCCTGGGCGAGCGGAAAACGCGCCTGGTACCGTCGACTACTATTTCACCCTTGTCGGGGCGGTAAAGCCCGGCAAGCACCGACATTAACGTGCTTTTCCCGGAACCGTTTTCGCCCAGCAATACATGTATTTCGCCTTTGCGGACGTTGAAATCCACCCCGTCGTTGGCTACCACTCCGGGAAACCTTTTAGTTATGTTTTTTAGTTCCACAAGATACGGTGCCGTCATCACTTTTGCCCCTTAGCAATGGTTGCTGGCGAGTGCTCGCCAGCAACCATCATTTTCCAACGGTTTTTACTTGGGAGCGGGAATAGTACCTTCTACACCCTCGACAAACCAGTTCATGTTAAGCATTTCTTCGTCGGTCATCCTTTTGCCGTCGGCGATCCTAACCTCACCTTTTTGATCTTTAATGGGGCCCGTAAAGACATCCCATGCGCCGCTGATGATGCGCTGTTTTTCCTGTTCCACCAGCTGCTTCACTTCGTCAGGTACCATGGGCCCGAAAGGGGCCAGTCCTACAACACCGTCTTCCAGGCCGCCCCAGTATGTCAGGCTGGCGCACTTGGGCGTGCTGTCCCAGGTACCCTCCTTAATGGCCTTAACCGTTTCCACGTAATAGGGACCCCAATTCCAAATGGGAGAGGTCATTACGGCTTTGGGCGCTGCTTTACTCATATCGCTGTTGTATCCAATGCCCAGCTTTCCGGCTGCCTGGGCTGCCTGCTGCGGAGCAGGAGAATCCTGGTGTTGGGTGATAACGTCCGCCCCGGCATCAAGCAGCGCCTCGGCCGCGCGCTTGGCCGCTGATGGATCAATCCAGGTATTTGTCCAGACTACCTTAACCTTGGCTTCGGGGTTTACCTTCTTCACGCCCAGGGTGAAGGCGTTGATGCCGCGTATTACTTCGGGTATGGGCATGGCGGCAACGTAGCCTATAATATTACTTACAGTAGCTTTGCCTGCGACCAAGCCTGAAAGGTAACGGGCCTGGTACATGCGGCCGAAATATGCACCCACGTTTTCGGCGGTTTTATAGCCCGAGCAATGCAGGAAGGTTACGTCGGGGTAATTTTTAGCCACGTTAATGGTGGGGTCCATGTAACCGAAGCTGGTGGTAAAGATGATTTTGTTACCCTGCTCGGCAAGCTGGGTGATCACCCGTTCTGCATCACCAGGGCTCTCGGGTACGTTTTCTACGTAATCACTGGCGTCTACGTACGGTAGTTCTTTCTCCAGATACTGTCTGCCTTCATCATGGGCTTGCGACCACCCGCCGTCTTTAACTGAACCGATGTATACAAAGCCTACCTTCAATTTTTCCACTTCGTTTTTATTTTCGTCTATCCCACCGCCGCCGCACCCCGCGGCTGCCAGGGAGATCAATAAAACCAGTATGAATACAGAAATCAATCGCCAGCTTTTATTGCTCAAAAAATAAAACCTCCTTATTCAATTAAATTATTAAGTGAAAAATCAAATATTATCGCATCCCTCCCATCCGGGTCCAGTATAATGTTATTTATCGAGCCACCAAATTTCTATTCTTTCTTATAACATAAAATCCTGCTGGAAACGATAAAAAACATAAAATTTGATACTATATAGTCAATACTTTTATTGCCAGCAATTAGCAATCATGGTACAATTACCGCGGCAGGCCTCAGAAAGCGAGGTGGATAACATTAAGGAAGTGGAAATATACACTGACGGGGCATGCAGTGGAAATCCCGGCCCGGGCGGCTATGGGACCATATTAAAATACGGTTCTCATGAAAAGGAGTTATCCGGGGCTTTCGCAAACACCACCAACAACCGCATGGAACTCATGGCCGTCATTAAGGGACTGGAAAGCCTGAAAGAGCCATGCCGGGTTACCGTTTATTCGGATAGCAAATACATTGTTGACGCCATGAACAAGGGCTGGGTAGCCAGGTGGCGTGCGCGCGGGTGGATGCGTAGCGAGAAACAACCGGCGAAAAATGCCGATCTTTGGGAAAGGATTTGGCAATTAGCTTCTGTACACCAGGTGCGCTGGGTGTGGGTCAAGGGACACGCGGAAAACGAGTACAACAACCGCTGTGACAAGCTGGCCGTGGAAGCCATGAAAAAAGGCCCGCGGCTGCGGGATGAACTACCGGCCGGCTCAGAGTAGAGTAATAATTGTAATGCTGGCGGCAAATAATAACCGCGAGGTGATATGCATGCCGAAAAAGGAAAGCCGCGCGGGAGTCAGCCAGGTACATAACCGCATGGAGCGCGAAGAAACAGGCGAGGAGGTTTTACGGGATGCGGCCAGACGGGCAAAGGATTTGCCGGGTTTCCAATTAAACGAGGCCGGCGGGCCGCTGGGGGAAGAGTTTGACGAAAAAGATTAGCGGTACAGAGCCAATAAAAACCAAACGATCATGACCAGCTCAATGGCCAGCTTAATGATGGCCCCGCCCAGAAGGCCCACCAGAGTGCCGAAGCCCGACCGGAGCGCGCCGGCCGTAAATAAACATGCCCAGCCAGATCAGTATGGGGCCCGGCAAAACGGGCAACAGCGTTCCCGCCAGGCCGGCGATAAAAAACAGTATGGCCAGGGCAAGTGCTAGTATGGTCATATGCAACCTCCGCTTTGGCACACCTGCCTAATCACTTTATTATTATTGTTATATTTTAGCGCACGGAATGTGTCAAGAAAAAACGGGGCCATGCCCCGTATTTTAAACGCTTGATTCCGAACTTTCGCCCATACTGCTTTCAGATTCAGAACTCTCTAAGGCTTCATCAAAAGGTTTTTTGCTGCTCAACGACCCGTTCCCGGTACGCTTGCTGGACGCGCACTTGCTCTTGGACTTGCTTGCACTACTGCCGGATCCGGAGCTTCCGGCACTAAATGACTTGGACAAGAAAACCACCTCCTGCCCGTATTGTGCCCGGTAAGCATGTCATTTATTACTTTCAGTCCTGTTACCGGTTTTTACCGATGCCAGGAACTCGTCAACCAGCCGCTGGCATGATTGTATGATGCGGCTTATTGTCGCCGGGCAAGCGTTATGGACATGTATTCCGGCCACAAAGACCACCGGGCAGTTCAGGGTGGTGGCAATTTTTTCTGCCAGGGGCTTGGCCAGTTCATCCTCTTTGTGTCCCAGTTCGGGTATGACAATGGAATTGCAGCTGGTCAAGGTTTGATCGGCCAAACTTGGACGCGGGTGGGAAATAACCGTGGCGCCGATATGGGGCTCATCACCGCCCAACATTTGCACAATGACCCCCTGCGCCGTCCTGGTGACGAGCATATGTATTTGGCAGGGTGTATCGCTGCAAAATGTAAATGTTTCAATCATTTTTCTTCACCGCCGCGCAGGGCAATGATCTGGGGTGCGGCTAAACCGGCCTTGTATTTGAGGCCGGTAAGTTCCGGTGGCACGGGAAAACCTTTGTACATCAGCAGTACCTTAAAAATGTCCCCCATCCCTCCCGGTAATACCAGCTGTTTGAAAGCCGCGGTTTTTTTGTGCCATGTAGCGTCGTGGGTGAAATTATCATGACCTTGAAGCTCATCCAGGATGCCCAGGTTCAACAAAAACTGCGGTTGTGACACCAGGCCCAGTTCCTGTAATCCCAGCCGGGCACCCCACATGGCCAAAGCCGTAAAGTTAACGTGGGCGGTGATGTCCTGCTGACCGATGTTGACAAAGGGATTTTCAATTAAACGGTGCTTGTGGAAACACCTTAAGGTACCTTTGAAGCGGTGCGATGCGTATAATTCAGCAGCCGTTGCACCGTAATCGATAATCATCACGTATCCCTTTCCTAAGCTGTCGGCTATTTCCGACAGCCACTTGCCGGCTAGCAGATTCACTTCCGCCTTCTGACCTACGGCCAGTTCCACGTGTTGCATCACGAAATAATTTTCCAACTCTGCAGTGGATGGAGGACCCTCGACCAGGCAAAATTCCCGACTGTTGTAATTTACGTACAGTTCCATAAGGCCGCTTGCCGAACGCTGCACGAGGTGCACGGGTAAAGCATCCACCAGCTCGTTGGCGAAAATGCAGCCTGCGATTGCGCCGGAATCCACGGCTTTCGCCGCGCCGTCGACCCACCGGAATTTAGTGGCATCCTGTAATTGGCTGCACAGCTCGCGGCGTTGCCTTTCGCGCAGACCGGGGCTGATTTCAACCAAGTAATATGTAAGTGCTTCGTAAAAATCCGGGTACCTTTGCCGGGACGCGTTCAGCACATCCCGGGCCAAGGCGCCGGTACCCGGGCCGTATTCCACCAGCGCCCACGGCGACGGGCAGCCCTGCTTCCGCCACATTTCCGCAAACTGCCTGGCCAGCATGGTGCCGAAAAGGGGGCTGACGCTGGGTGCGGTGTAGTAATCGCCCGAACGACCGATATCGGCCGCGGGTGACGAATAATAACCCAGTTCGGGATGGTACAGGGCCATCTCCATAAACCGGGCGAAGGTTATGGGCCCTTGCGTTTGGATTTCGTATTTAATCAAGCCGGCAAGATCGTTCATGGTTCAAAGTTCACCTCAATATTGATGAAATAAAAAGGGACAGGAATATTAGATTATATGGTTAAAATAAATAAAACGGAGGTGATTGACGGATGTTTTCACAAACTGGTAAACAAGGCAAAATCTACATGGGCAGGCTGCCCAAAGGAAGCGACTTGCTGGGGGGACTAACTGATTTTTGCCAAAAAAACTGTATACGTTTCGCTCGGATCGAGGCCATCGGCGCCGTTACCCGCGCAGTCGTGGGGTTTTACCGCCAGGAAAAAGATCG
>CAJYBN010000035.1 GCA_913064925.1 uncultured Peptococcaceae bacterium | reverse complement strand
TTGCCGGGCCCGGCAGTGGCGGTAAAAGCCCTTTTACCCGCCAGTACACCGCCAACGGTGGTGAAACCCGCCGACAGCTCGTCTTCGGTTTGCAGAAACTTGCGGTTGTACTTGGGTATCAACCTTGTCCAGTAATGCATGATTTCATTTTGCGGCGTAATGGGATACCCGTACATAATATCGGCTCCCGCCGCCAGGGCGGCCCAGGCAACCACCTCGTTGCCAGTCATAAAGACCCTTTTCTCACCCTGAATAGGTTTTTCTGGCATTAACTAATACACCTCCTAAATCTTTACCCCGCGGGGAAAAATTTACCATAACGTGCGCGGCATGTACCTTACCAGCTTTCTTACCGGGTTTCCGGCGGCATCCACCGGCCCGATTTTGTCAGCAACACTTTCCACCGCCGTGGTGGCCACCACGGGAAGCCCCAACCGCCGGGCCGCCTCCGCCACCACCCGGGCTCCTTCCTGGACAATATCCACATCGGTTTCATCGCCCAAGTGACTGTTGTTGATCAACCCGTGCACTTGGCCCAGTTCCCGCACATGCGCCACTATGTCCTGCACGCCGGTGGTCATGGGCCGCGCGATATTAACTACGGCATAAATTTTTAAATCGGCGTCCGAAGACGCACCTTCCAGCAAATTAATGGTTTTGGCACCTTCCACCCCGTAACCAATATCCAAAATGACATCGCCGCCGCGCCGCAGCGCCCAGCGGTTTTCCGCGCGCAAAATGTTGCCCGTTTCGCCCAATCCCACGGTATCCCGGGTCTCCCAGGCCAGCACGGTAATGCCCTTGCGTTCCAGTTCCTTCTTGATGGGCCGCAGCGTGTAACAGGGCTCCACGATATCCAAGTCCGCCAGCACCACTTTTCGGCCGCCGGCAGCCAGGTCCAGGGCTCTGTTTACCGCCACTTCACTTTTTCCGCTGGCGTACTCCCCCACGTAGGCTTCCACAATCCGCGGGTTAATTGCCTTCACCCCCGCGCATTTTCTAGATTTTTGTTGTTTAATAGTTTTAATAAATCAGAAGCATTTTATGTGATTAAACGAAAAGAAGGCTTAATACGATGAGCATCACCAAACCCGGCAGCTGCAAAATACCGGCCACCAGCACGGTAAATGGATTGATAGCCAGGTGCATGTCCACGTAACCGAGAATAAAATTGGCCGGCACCAGCAGCACCACGCCGGTAACCAGGCAGGCCAACAGCCTGACCAACAGGCGTATCGGCTGGTACAACAGCGCCATCATCACGTACAGGCCCAGCAACAGCACCGCACCAATTATAAACAAATTCCATTCCATTGCTCCCACCCCCGAGAAAAAGTCTTTTTTTTTATATATGGGGGGCGGCAAGAAAAAATAACCGTTCTTATTTGATTTCCACGCGGCCTTCCATGGCCTTGCTTAGAGTTATTTCATCGGCGTATTCCACGTGTGCGCCTACCGGCAAGCCGTGTGCGATTCTGGTTACCTTAACACCCAGCGGCTTCAGCAGCCTGGCCAAATAAAGGGCCGTGGCGTCGCCCTCTACGTCGGGGTTGGTGGCCAGTATGATCTCCCGCACCCCGGCGCCTCTTTCCAGGCGGGCCAGCAGGCTCTTGATGTTGAGTTCCTCCGGCCCCACGCCTGCCAGGGGTGAAAGAGCACCGTGCAGCACGTGGTAAACGCCCCGGTAGCCCCGGTATTTCTCAATGGCCGCCACGTCGCGGGGGTCCTGCACTACGCAAATAATGCCCTTGTCCCGGGCCTGGTCGGCACAAATGGCACACGTCTCCCTGTCGGTAAGGTTACCGCAAACAGTACAACGCCGCACCTTTTCCCGGGCTTCCTTAATAGCGCCGGCCAAATTCTCAGCCACTTCCGGGGGGGCGTTTAACAGAAAAAAGGCCAGGCGTTGCGCAGTTTTTGGTCCGATACCCGGTAACTTGGCCAGCTCGCCGATCAATCGAGAAACCGCGCCTGCATAGGGCATGAACATTCACTCCCGCTGGCCAATTAAAACAAACCGGGCATTTTCAAGCCCCCGGTTAACTTGCTCATTTCCTCGGAGACCATTTCCTGGGCCTTCTTCAACGCGCCGTTGACCGCAGTTAAAACCAGGTCCTGAAGCATTTCCACGTCTTCGGGGTCGACCGCCTCCGGCTTTATTTCCACGGCCACGATCTCCTGCTTGCCGTTGGCCACCACGCGCACAACCCCGCCGCCTGCCGTGCTTTCCACCGTGCGATTGCCCAGTTCCTCCTGCAGCTTAAGCATCTCCGCCTGCATCTTTTGTACCTGTTTCATCATCTTGGCCATGTTCCCGCCCATGGTCATTTACCTCCTCGATTTTATTTAAAATCTTTTCCGGGTCCACTTCCTGGCCCTGGAAAAGACTAATGGCTTCTTCCGGCTTCAGCCGGTCCACCGGCTCGTTCCAACCCGGCGGCGGGCCGTCCCGGTATTCGCTGCGGATCTGCCAGGATACATGCGTAAAGGAACGTAAAATCCCCGCCAGCAGGTCCTTGTTGGCCGGTTCCTCGACCATTTGCTTGGAAAAAACATCCTCGCGAGGGATACCCAGCACCAAGCACCGGCCCTGCACCGCGATCGGCCAAGCCTGGCAGAGGTAGGTATACGCGGCCGGGTTGTTTTTTTTCAGCATGAACATAATATCCGGCCATAACTTTCTGACCAGCTCAATGTCGCAGCGATCCGCGCCGGCGGCGTCTTGTTGACCTTCCCCGCGGCGTGCCTTGCGTTCCCGCCCGCCCTCGCCCGCATTGCTTGCGTCACCTGCGGCCGGGCGCGGTGCAGCAGCCGCACCGGCAGCGCCGGTCCCGGCCTCAGCCCCGGCCCCAACCTTAGTGCCGTCCTCACGGCCTGCGGCGCTGGATGCAGCAGCAGTGCCGGCTTCGCTGCCTGCGCCGCCCTTGTTTTCCGACAAAGGCCCGGCGGTGTTCACCCCCGCAGCAGCTCGACCCGCGGTCGCGGTTTCTTTCGCCGGCTGCGGGGAAGGCTCCAGCACGGCCCGGCAGTCAAAACTGGCGGCCATTTTCTCCAGCGCCTTTTCCAGCCGTTCCACCCGGGCCAGCAGCTCACCCGGCGATGACGCGCCGCTGTCACAGGCAGCTCGCACCAGCGCCGTTTCCAATACCACCCGCGGGTGCGCGCTGCGGCGCATCACCTGCTCGGCCTCCAAAAGTAGCTCTATGGCCCGGAGCAGCGCATCCCGGGAAAAACGGCACGCAAGTTCCTCGTCTTCCGGTACCGCCGTCCGACTGTCTACGAACTCTCCCGGCGACAGCTGGTGCACCAGCAGCCGGCGCAGGTAGGCCGTCAGCTCGCCGGCCAGCAAGTGCAGGTCTTTACCCTCAGCGGCAATGCCGGCCACCACTTGCAGCACGGCCGCTGCGTCTTTTTCCGCCATTCCCGCAGCCAGCCTGCGCAGCGCGTCTTCCCGCACCGTGCCCAAAATACCGTGCACAATGTCGGCGGTAATCGCTGTTCCCCCGCTGAGCAGCAGCGCCTGGTCCAGCACGCTCAAGGCATCCCGCAGGCTGCCGCCGGCAGCCCGGGTGATAACCCGCAAGGCTTCCTTTTCCACGCGGTAATTGCTACGGGCCGCCACTTCCTCCAGGCGCCCAGCAATCAAGTGGTCGGGGATGGGACGGAAATCAAATCGCTGACAGCGGGACAGGATGGTCAGGGGCACTTTATGTGGCTCGGTGGTGGCCAAAATAAAAACCACGTGTTCCGGCGGTTCCTCCAGCGTTTTCAGCAATGCATTAAAGGCCTCGTTGGTGAGCATATGTACTTCGTCAACAATATATACCCGTTTGCTGCTACGGGAAGGAAAGAACTTGATATTTTCCTTTAACTCGCGTATCTCGTCAATCCCCCGGTTGGAAGCAGCATCTATTTCCATAACGTCCATGGTGGCACCGGACAGTATGTCCAAACAATTCCGGCAGCTGTTGCAGGGCTCTCCCCCGCTCTGTTCCATGCAGTTAATAGCACGGGCCAGCACTTTAGCCGTGCTGGTCTTACCGGTGCCCCGCGGTCCGCAAAACAAGTAGGCGTGGCTCACTTTGCCCGTTACCACGGCGTTGCGCAGTGTTTGCGTTATGTGATTTTGCCCTATAATTTCGCCCAGCAGCTGCGGTCGCCACTGCCGGTACAGAGCCAGGTAGCTCATCGGTCAGCACCTCGAAAATTTCCAAAACACCTAAATATTCGCTATGCACAACGTTTTCCCTGCCTGGAAACAATCCAAAAAAAATCGGCCGCAGCCGATCATGCTTCCATGTATTATATAATTGCGGCCGTGCACCCGCCGTCGAGTAATGACTTCCGGGCGTTACTTCCGCAGGTAGCTCGAGTCAGGCACCCTTGCGGCACCCGGAACATCTCCCTTAGTGCTGCTTCCGTCAGGACCTGACACGGTTCAGGAGCTTCCGTCGCGCAAGACCCGGCCGTCAACACCCCTTACGGAAGCCGGACCCCACAAGCCAAACCCTCGGGCAAGGAATTCAACCCCGCTATAGCGGATTGCGGGTACAGGGCACCGCTACCTCCCCGTCTAGCACGGCCAATCTTATATTCTTAATAATAATGGCCATAAACCGGAAAACCGCCGGCCGACCCGCCGGCATTCTTCCACCTTGCTTTACAGTTACAATTGTAACATGAAACCTTCATCCGTGACAACATCCATCCGTGACAACATCGGCCGTTGTCGAGGCAGGTTATGCCACCCCGCCCGCCATGCGGAGGTCATTGCCTTATTTATTTGTATTACCCGCGGGTAGCCTGCCGCCCTGCGGGCCGGTAACCAAGTCAACGCCCAGCAACGCCCGCCCGTCAAGCACCAGCGTTTCATGCCCGCCGGCTTCCGCTTTTTTGCCAAAATTAAATTTCTTTGCGCCGGAAAAACAGGAAAAATAAAAAGTTCTGCCTTCCTACAGGCAGAACTCCTTCCATTGCTGGCGGAGAGAGAGGGATTCGAACCCTCGAGACGGCTTCACACCGTCTACGCGATTTCCAGTCGCGCGCCTTCGACCAACTCAGCCATCTCTCCGCGGTCGCGTTAAAAGATATTTTTGATTTTGCTCAACAACTGAGCAATGTACATTATACATCTTGTTGCAGTAAAATGCAAGTTCAAACCGCTGCCGGCTCCCGGGCAGCCGGCGCCGGTTAACCGCCGGGCCGCCGCTTGTTTCTTTTTAGAAGTGTTCCAGCGCCTGCAGGATTTCCCGCCGCGCCAAACCCTCACCCGCCCGGGGCAGGTAACTTTCCAGGGCCTGCTTGGCCTCCGGCCCGCCCAGCCGGCCCAGCGCCCAGGCAGCCATACCCTTAACCCGCTCGTCTTCCTCTTCCCGCATGGCCCGAACAAGGTGTGGTATGTAAGCATCATCCAGGCTGTTGCCCATGGCCCGGGCCACGTTCATTTTCCAGCGCCACATTTCCTGCGGCGGCACGTAAAACATGCGTGGCCAGATTTTGGCCTGAAAGTACCCGGCGCTCATGTGCAGCAGTTTGGCCAGGGTAAAGTCTTCCGCCATGGCGGCCACCTTTTCGTTTACCGGCAAGTCCGCGGCCAGCCACGGCTGGTTGCGCGGGCACACGTTTTGGCAGCGGTCGCAGCCGTAAATCCACATACCCATCGGTTCCCGAAACTCAAGCGGCGTAATGCCTTCCCCAAAGTAAGTCAGGTAAGATACGCACCTGCGCGGGTCCAACTTGCGCGGGCCGATCAATGCCCCCGTGGGGCAGGCCACCAGGCAGGCATTCTTGCACCACGCGGGGCACCCCACCGCCAGCGTGGGCTCGTCCGGTTCGTAAGCCCGGTTGACCAGTACGGCTACGGGTAATATCCAGGAGCCCTGCCTGGCCGCCCGGCGCGAGTAAAGCAGGCAGTTTTTGCCGAATGTACCCAGGCCCGCCCGGGCTGCGGCCACGCGGTGCGGCAGGTGAAAAGGCACCTTGGATTCCACGCCGTGCTCCCGCAAAAATTCCCTGAATGCCTTGATCCGCCTGGATAAGCCGTCCTTGGTTATGCGGTCGTCGTCCAGGTAACAGCGCCCGAACCTCATTTCCATAACGCGGGGAAAAGCGCGTTGAAAATAATTTTCTATTAAAACAATGATGGATTGTGCTTCCGGGTATATATTACGCGGGTCTACGCCGCCAAACAGGTCCAGTCCCCGCGCCGGCGCCCAGTCATACAATTCCTGCCTGGATTGCAGCACCTCGGCTTGCTCATGAAAGGCTTCGGCCGTGGTAAAGCCAATATCTGCAAAGCCCAGCTCCAGGGCCCGTTCCATTATCTCGGTTTTGGTGAGCATTAACTAGACCCCCCACTAAGATTTATTTAGTTGAAAATCTGGCGGTCCAAGTCTTGCGAAGCAAAAGATATACCAACAGCCCGGTAGTTGGATGCCGTCCTGTTTTAAGCCATCCAGGAGCGGTTTGTTCAAAATTTAAACCGGTGGTTAAGTTAATAAACAAATACCCGGCGCCGGCCAAAATAAGCCGGTTTTCCCGGGACCGGCGAACAGCAAGAGGTGCGTTACCGACCCGTTGCACTAAATATTACCCTACATTAAGTGTCCCGGCGGCTTGGAAACGCTTTCCCTGATGGCTTCTTCCTTGCGCCTGGCAATGGACTCGGCAATCTGGCTGGCGTGTTCAACCAGCCACATGTAAGTCTGCGATCCTTCCCGGTAATCTGCCTCGCCGTACATGTGGATGCGGCCGTCCTTCCGCAGCGAGTCCACCTGTCTTAGCGCTCTTATGTCCCTGGCCGGATATACGGCATAGGTCCTGCCGCCGTACTTGTTGATGATAGAGAAAGAAGGCACGTCGCTGGGGCCGTCGGCCACGTAAATCATGTTGCTGAAGGGAACGCGCCGGTCCTGTTCCCGCATAGAGGAATTTACGTCAATGTCGGGGTACTTGTTAACCCCCTTGTTTATTTCAAACAGCGCCCTGGTTTTAGAAGTGTTGTCCAGGGCATAGCCGATTTGCGTGATAACCCGTTCGCCCTGCACCGGGGGTTGTTCGCCGCCGCCTACCGTAAACCCGGGTTTAGCGGGGCTTTCAATAAATTCACAGCCCCATAAGCCGCTAATGTACTTGTATATTTTGCTTCCTCTGATCATGGCAGCCAGGCCGGTACTGACCACGTAATGCTCCAGCCTAATGTCGAACTTCTTAAATCTCTCGTTGTTTTCAATCTGCTCCTTGATATCGTTGAAAAATTCCGGCAGCCCGGGGTAAAAAGTCAACTCGGCTCCCAGTTCCTCCAAAATTTTGTTGTTTAAGCCCTGGAAAATACCTTCCTTGACGTAAGTAAGGATGTGGTTCAGGTAAATGGTATCCTTGTTGATAATTACGCCCTGCTTGGCGTAATAATCCTCCAGCCGGTTAACTTCCTCCCAAAACCTGGCAGCGTCGACCCCGTATTTCTTAAACAAGGGCTCCTGCATGTACCCGGGAATAAGGGTCTTGTCGAAATCCCAAATTACAGCTATAATATCCTGCTCAAACGGCGGCCTGGGCAACGCGCATCCCCCCGCGAAAATAAGCAAATATAATCCAGCTATATCAAAAGAACATATATAGAACAATAGTTCTATATACTACAAAAAAGTCCTCCCTTCATTCCGCCCTTACGGACAGGGATTTCTCGTCGGAAGATTTTGTCGGGAAAGGAAATGAACAACTCTTTCAGGTTAAGGCCTTTCTAGTATATATGGTACATGAACAGTCCGATAATGCAGCATACACTGCCGTCAACAACTTATGCCGGCTATAACGTCGGCTGCGACCTATTTTGGACATAAAAAAGGACCAAGGAGCTACCGTACAAAATACGGTAACTCCTTGGCTCACTAGTATTTGGCGGAGAGAGTGGGATTCGAACCCACGAGACCGCTACTAACGGTCTACTCGATTTCGAGTCGAGCGCCTTCGACCAGCTCGGCCATCTCTCCCCAGGCGATCAGGTTATTTTTCCCGCCCGCAACCCGCGGAAAAAGCGCTGTATAATTTCCCGGCATTGTTCCTCTAAAACGCCGGAAACCACATCCACCTGGTGGTTGAACCGGGGCTCCCGCAGCACATCCATGATGGAGTCCACGGCACCCGCCTTGGGATCCGGGGCGCCGTAAACCAGCGTCTGCACTCGAAATTGCACCATGGCGCCAGCGCACATGGGACAGGGCTCAATGGTAGAGTAAACAGTGGCTCCGTTTAACCGCCAATCTCCCACGTGGCGGGCCGCTTCCCGCAAAGCTAAAATTTCCGCGTGTGCCGTGCTGTCCGCCAGTGTTTCCCGCAGGTTATGCCCCCGGCCGATGATCTCGCCGCGCAGCACCACCAGCGCCCCGACGGGCACCTCACCCAAAGCGTATGCCTTTTCAGCTTCCGCCAGGGCTTCGCGCATGTACCGCTCGTGGTCCACCAAGGGTTCTCCTTTAAAAACAAATGGTGCGCCCGGAGAGACTCGAACTCCCGACACGCGGTTTAGGAAACCGCTGCTCTATCCACTGAGCTACGGGCGCATCACGGCGAAAAAAGAACACGTAGCAGCGACACAATTGTATTATTGTGTCGCTGCGGGTATATGGTGTGCCTGGAGGGACTCGAACCCCCAGCCTTCTGATCCGTAGTCAGATGCTCTATCCAATTGAGCTACAGGCACATGACCTTTTTATTAAACTGCAAGTATTATTGTAACAAAAGCGCTCTTTTAAGTCAACATTGAAAAACTTGGTGGGGCCGGGACAGCGGCGGCCGCCGTGGGTAAAAATTTAAGCCACGGATCTTGCCCGTGGCCCTTGTTCTGGCGGAGAGAGAGGGATTCGAACCCTCGATACGGGTTTTAGCCCGTATAATCGCTTAGCAGGCGACCGCCTTCGACCTACTCGGCCATCTCTCCGCAATAACAGGTTGTCAACAATGGCGGAGGGAGTGGGATTCGAACCCACGGAACCCGTAAAGGTTCAACGGTTTTCAAGACCGCCTCCTTAAACCGCTCGGACACCCCTCCAGCTAATAGTTCTTAACCAGAGGCATAAAACAGTATAACATAGTTAATATGGAGTGTCAATAAACCCGCCGGCCGGCTTTCCGGCCGGAAAGCCGGAAAGCCAGTTTTGATCATTTTATTTCCGTCATGCCGCCCATGTACGGCTGCAGCGCAGCCGGTATTTTCACGGTACCTGCCTCGGTCTGGTAGTTTTCCAAAATGGCCGCCACGGTACGGCCCACCGCCAGCCCTGAGCCGTTCAAGGTATGTACGAAGCGGGGCTTGCCCTTCCCTTCGCGGTACCGGATGTTGGCTCGCCTGGCCTGGTAATCGGTAAAATTGCTGCAGGAAGAAATTTCCTTATAACTGTTGTAACTAGGCAGCCATACCTCTATGTCGTACGTTTTGGCGGCACTGAAGCCCAGGTCGCCGGTGCAGAGGTTAACCACCCGGTAGGGCAGTTCCAGCATCTGCAATATCTTCTCCGCATTGCCAGTCAGTTTTTCCAGCTCAGCGTAAGAATCCTCCTGGCGGGTAAATTTTACTAGTTCCACTTTGTTAAACTGGTGCTGCCTGATCAGCCCGCGAGTATCGCGCCCCGCTGCGCCTGCTTCAGCACGGAAACAAGCGCTGTAGGCGCAGTGGTAAATGGGCAGCTTATCGCCGTCTAGAATTTCACCGGCATATAAATTGGTTACCGGTACCTCGGCGGTGGGAATGAGGTAGTAGTCAGTGTTTTCCACCTTGAACATATCCTCGGCAAACTTGGGAAGCTGGCCGGTGCCCGTCATGCTGGCGCTGTTCACCAAGAAGGGCGGGAAAATTTCCACGTAGCCGTGCTCCCTGGTATGCACGTCCAGCATAAAATTGATGACCGCCCGTTCCAGGGCCGCCCCGGCACCCTTGTAAAAGGTAAACCTGGCGCCCGCTACCTTGCTGCCGCGTTCAAAATCTATAATATCCAGCTTTTCCCCAATTTCCCAGTGAGGCTTGGGCTGAAAACCTAACTCTGCAGGTTCACCCCAGCGGCGTACTTCTAAGTTTTGGCTTTCATCAGTGCCCACAGGCACGCTTTCATCAGGTATGTTGGGTATGCCCAGCAGCGTCTGCTCAATTTTTTGTTCCAAAGTACGGATTTCGTCGTCCATTTCCTTGATGGCGGCGGAAACCTGCCGCATTTCCTGCATCATTTTCTCCACGGGCTGACCCGCTTTTTTCCGCCGTCCTATCTCTTCGGACACTACGTTGCGCTTGTTTTTAAGCTTTTCCACCTGGACTAGCAGTTCTCGCCGGCGCTGGTCCAATTCCAGGAAAGGCTGCAGCGATATATCTGTACCCCTTTGGGCCAAGGCCTCCTTGACTACTTCCGGGTTATAGCGCACAAATTTTGGGTCCAGCATGCCTATCCACCTCCACTGGGAAACAATTCCCATTTGTATTATTGCCGGTATAAAAAAGCGACAAAACAAAAAATGCCGGCGCAAGCCGACATCATTATACCATAATTATACAAACAAGTAAAACTACAGGCTGACGAACTTGACGTTCAGCACACCATCGATTTCCGTAATAGCTTTTATGGTTTCCTCGGGCACCGGGGCGTCCACAGTAAGCATCATGACAGCCTGGCCGCCGATTTTCTTGCGCCCCACCTGCATGCCCGCAATGTTGATGTTGTGCTTGCCGATGAGCATGCCTACCGGGCCGATAATCATGGGCCGATCCATATGCAACACGTATAGCATGCAGCCCTCGGGCACGGCATCCACCCGGTAGCCGTCCACCATGACGATGCGGGGTTCGTTGTTCCGGAACAGCGTACCGGATACGGATTTTTCGCCCTGGTCGGAATATACTTTTACGGTAATTAAACTGGCGTAGCCATTGGCCTGGCCATTGACGGTCTGGACTACTTTGATGCCCCGGTTCTTGGCCAGCAGCAGCGCATTAATAAAGTTTACTTTTTCCTGTAAAATGGGATCCAAAAATCCCTTTACCAGAGAGGTGGTTATGGGCGCCACTTCCTTACCGGCCAGGCCGCCGCTGTAAATGACTTCCAGCTTGGTCACTCTTCCCTCCACCAGCTGGGCTTGAAACTTGCCCAGCTTTTCCGCCAGCTTGAGGTACGGCTTGACCACGGCCATGACCTCGGGCTTGATGGAAGGCACGTTGACGGTATTACGAACTATTTTTCCCCGCAGCGCATCCACTATTTCCTCCGCCACGTCTAGGGCCACGTTAAGCTGAGCCTCGGCGGTAGAGGCCCCCAGGTGCGGCGTGGCGATAAAATTGTCCAACTGTAAAAGAGGGCTATCCGTGTTGGGTTCCTTTTCAAATACGTCCAGGGCGGCGCCGGCCACCTTGCCCGATTGCATGTATTTGTACAGGGCTTCTTCGTCAATAATACCGCCGCGGGCGCAGTTGATAATACGCACCCCGTCCTTCATCATAGCCAACGCCCGCTCATCCAGCATGTGGTAGGTTTCCTTGGTCTTGGGCATATGGATGGTGATGAAATCCGCCGCTGCAAGCAGTTCTTCCAAAGTCACCAGCTTGACGCCCAGGGACTCTGCTTTTTCCCTGGTGATATAGGGATCGTAAGCCATGATATCCATTTCCATGGCTTGGGCCCGCCGGGCCACTGCCGACCCTATGCGGCCCAGGCCGATGATGCCCAGCGTTTTTCCCCGCAGTTCCACACCTAGAAAAGCCTTTTTATCCCACACGCCGCTTTTCATCTTCGCCACAGCCTGGGGAATGTTCCGGGCTAGTGCCAGCATCATGGCGATGGTATGTTCAGTGGCGGCAATGGTGTTGCCGCCGGGGGCGTTTACCACCAGCACGCCCCGCTGCGTGGCGGCCTGCAGGTCAATATTATCCACACCCACGCCGGCCCGGCCCACTACTTTCAGCCTGTGGGCGTTCTCCAGTACCCGGGCCGTTACTTTGGTGGCACTGCGCACGATCACGGCATCGTAATCCCCGATGACCGCCGACAGTTCGTCTTCGTTCATTTTGTTACCAATAACCACCTCAATGTCCGGTTCCCGGCGCAGGGGTTCCAACCCCTTTTCCGATACACCGTCCATGACCAGCACTTTGTAAGCCATTACTGCTGCACCCCCAAGAAAACTTGCTGCGCCGCCCTGACGCCGGCGCCCAGTTCCACCGGGTAGCCAAGCCGGTGCAAGGCCATTTCCAGCCCGCTTATGGCCACCATCACGTCCATTTTACCGGCATATCCCATATGAGCAATGCGGAAAATTTTATTTTTTAGCTGAGCCTGGCCGCCGGCAAAAGTAATACCGAATTCCTGCCTGAGCACTTTGCGGATATCGTCGGCTCCGATACCTTCCGGGGCATACACCGAAGTAACAACAGGAGAAGCGCAGCTGTCCTCGGTCATAAGCTGCAGTCCCATGGCCCTGACGGCCGCCCGGGTGGCGTCTCGCAGCAGCTTGTGCCGGGCATAAACATTATCCAGGCCTTCTTCAAACAGCAGATCCAACGACGCGTTAAGGCCGATAAAAAGCGATACCGCCGGCGTATAGGCTGTATTCCACTTGGCGTACTGTTTCCTGGCTTTCAGCAGGTCAAAATAGTAACGCGGTGACTTATTTTCCTCGATTACCTTCCAGGCCTTGGGACTCACGCTTTGGATGGCCAGGCCGGGCGGGAGCATGAGGGATTTTTGTGAGCCCGTAGTCAAAATATCTATATGCCACTCGTCCACTTTGATCTCTATGCCGCCCACGCCGCTTACCCCATCTACCACCAGCAGGGCGGGAGTTTTGGCCACGATTCTGCCGATGCTTTCTATGTCGTTGACCACACCGGTAGAAGTTTCGTTTTGCGTGGCGAATACCACTTTAATGTCCGGATGCTGCGCCAGCCTTTCCTCCACCACTTGCGGGTCCACGCATGTTCCCCACGTAATTTTCTCTTCAATTACTTCGGCGCCGTACTGCCTGGCCAGTTCCGTCCAGCGCTCGCCAAACTTTCCGCCCGCCAATGTTAAAACTTTATCCCCGGGGCTAACGGTATTGGCCACCGCGGATTCCATACCCCCGGTGCCCGAACAGGTCAGGATAAAAATTTCATTGCGGGTCTGAAACAGTTTCTGTAACTTGGCCACAATATTTTTGTGCAGGGCCTGAAAATCCTCGCTCCGGTGCCCAATCATCGGGGCACACATAGCCGCCACCACCGCGGGCGGAACCGGCGTCGGCCCCGGAATCATTAAGTAATGTTTGTCTTTCATGTTCTACCAACCCCCCGTATGTTGACCATCATATTGCTAATTAAAATTCATGCTTTACAAAGTGCACCAATATGAAAACCTCCCACCCCTGCCGAAAACAGGGACGAGAGGTTTCTCCCGCGGTGCCACCCATCTTGACCCGGAAAAACGCATAAAATTTCCGGGTCCTCTTTATTGGGATAACGGGTTTTGCCCGTGCCCGCCTACTGCCGGTTTCAGCGGACCCCCTTCGGGGAGCCTATTCGCCGCATACAACCGCCGGTTTACACCGCCCACCGGCTCTCTGGAGGTTGACCGCGGTTACTTTACCCCTGCATTGGGTTTACTGTTTAAATTGTAGAATGCTAGATGTCAAAATAGATATTACTATAGATATCCTAGATTTGCAACAGTTTTTTTAAATTTGCTCATTAACAATTTTATTTAAAAAGAAGCGGTGCAGGCGCAGGTCATCCGTCAGCTCGGGATGAAAAGCAGCAACTAAAAACCGCCCCTGCCTGGCACATACAATCTTTTCATTAAAGCGGGCCAGTACCTCTACTTCATTATCGACTCGAGTAATGTAGGGCGCTCTGATAAACACCGCCCGGTAAGGCGTCTTGCCCAGCCAAGGCATGTGCAGGTCCACTTCGAAACTGTCCACTTGACGGCCAAAGGCGTTACGTTCCACCTCAATGTCCATTAACGCCAGTGTTTCCTGGGTCGAGTTGCGAATATGCTTGGCCAACATGATAAGCCCTGCACAGGTACCGAAAACGGGCATGCCCGCGCGGGCCAGCTTTTTAATGGGTTCCATCAAGTCAAAGTCTTTCAACAATTTGCCCATGGTAGTGCTTTCACCGCCGGGAATAACCAAAGCATCAAGGCCATCAAGTTCCCGCGGTTTGCGCACTTGCCGGGTTTGCGCGCCGCACTTTTCCAATGACCACTGGTGCTCGCGAAAGGCGCCCTGTAAGGCAAGTACACCTATTAGCATATTTGGTTGTCTCCTTAACGTTTGTTACCAGCCTCTATCTTGCATTCGCTGCTCGGGTGAAATGGTAGCTATCTCGATGCCGGGCATAGCTTCGCCCAAGTCACGTGAAACTTCGGCCAATATTTTTGGATCATTGTAGTGAGTAGTGGCGGCAACAATGGCTCTGGCACGGGCTTTGGGATCCTTGGACTTAAAGATACCGGAACCTACAAAAATGCCGTCGCAACCCAGCTGCATCATCATGGCCGCGTCAGCCGGCGTGGCAATTCCTCCGGCAGCAAAATTGACCACCGGCAGCCTGCCGGTACGGGCCACTTCCACCACCAACTCGTAAGGAGCACCCATTTCTTTCGCGGCGGTCATCAACTCTTCCCGGGGCATGTTCTGCAGCCGGCGAATCTCCCCCATTACTATGCGCATGTGGCGCACGGCTTCCACAACGTTGCCGGTGCCCGGTTCACCCTTAGTCCTGATCATGGCCGCCCCTTCACCGATGCGCCGGAGCGCCTCGCCCAGGTTGCGGGCGCCGCAAACAAAGGGCACTTTAAAGGCATGCTTGTCGATGTGGTGTTTTTCATCCACCGGGGTGAGAACTTCGCTTTCGTCTATGTAATCGACACCAAGTGCCTCCAGTATCTGGGCCTCCACAAAGTGACCGATCCTGGCCTTGGCCATGACCGGTATGGTAACTGCATCCATGATGCGCAGTATTACGCTGGGGTCGGCCATGCGTGCTACCCCACCGGCGGCGCGAATATCAGCGGGAACACGTTCCAGCGCCATAACCGCGCATGCGCCGGCTTCTTCGGCTATTTTAGCCTGCTCGGGGGTGGTAACGTCCATAATTACCCCGCCCTTGAGCATCTCCGCCAGGCCCTTTTTTACCGTCCATGTTCCTTTTTCGGCCGCTGTTTCCGTCATTGCTCTTCTCCTCCAATCAACTACAATCACTCAAAATATTTTACAGTATTCCCGCTTGAAAAACAAGTAATTTGCCCGGTACCTACTTAAAGTGTACACGGCCCATCTATCCACAACCGCAGAGCCCATCGCTTCTTAGAAGTTGATCATTTTTACTTCGATAATGTCCTTGGTCTCGGCTATCTTCTTCAGCACTGCGGCAGGCACTGCTGAATCCACGGAAATAACCATCAAGTTAATATCGCCCACCATTTTGCGGCTGTTCTGCATACCCGAAATATTAATATCGTTTTCGCCCAAAATGGTGCCCACGCGGCCGATCATGCCCGGCTTATCAATGTGCGGTATTACCAGCATATGCCCTTCGGGTACGGCGTCAATGCGGTAGCCGTTGATGTTCACTATCCTGGGTTCACCCTGGAAGAGTGAACCGGAAACCGAATGCTGTTGGCTGTCCGCCACCACGGCAACGGTGATTAGATTGGAGTAACCGTTTTCCTTGTCAGTAATCGTTTGTTCCACCTTGATGCCCCGTTCTCTGGCCAGCACAGGCGCGTTGACGAAATTAACGTTTTCCTGCAAGATGGGATCCAAGAACCCTTTAATGACGGCTGTGGTTATCGGCCCGGTTTCCCGAAACACTTCGCCGCTGTATTTAATTTGCAGTTTTTTAGCCCGGCCCGTCACCATTTGCGACTGCAGGCACCCAAGTTTTTCCGCCAGGGAAATGTATGGTCTTAACTGGGACAGCATGCCCGGTTTGATAGCGGGAACGTTCACCGTATTTTTCACCAGGCGGCCTCGCAATGCATTCAGCACTTCGCGGGCCACATCCGCCGCTACGTTAATTTGCGCTTCCACGGTGGAGGCGCCGATATGCGGGGTAACAATAACATTATCTAGCTCGAACAGCGGGCTTTCGGTCAAAGGCTCCCTGGCAAATACATCCAGGGCGGCGCCGGCCACCTTGCCCGCGCGCAAAGCTTCGTAAAGAGCATTTTCGTCCACTATGCCGCCACGGGCGCAATTAATAATCCTCACCCCGTCCTTCATTTTGGCGAAGGCCCCGGCGTTCAGCAAACCTTCGGTTTCCCTGGTTTTGGGGGTATGGATGGTAATGAAGTCGGCCTTGGCCAGCAGGTCGTCCAGCGACAGCAACTCTACCCCCAGTTCCGCGGCCCTGTTTTCCGTAATAAAAGGATCATAGGCCACTACGTGCATTTCCAGGGCTTGGGCCCTCTTGGCCACAGCGGAGCCGATGCGACCCAACCCAATAATGCCCAGCGTTTTATCGCGCAGCTCGGTACCTAAAAGTGCTTTTTTGTTCCAAACACCGCTTTTAAGCTGGGCAACGGCGCGGGGAATATTCCTGGCCAGGGACAGCATCATGGCCAAGGTGTATTCTGTGGCCGATATGGTGTTCCCTTCCGGCGCGTTCACTACTAAAATACCTTTCTTGGTAGCCTCCTCCAAGTCGATATTGTCCACGCCCGCCCCCGCCCGGCCTATAACCCGCAGCTTAGCGGCATTACTCAATACGTACTTGTTAATCTTGGTGGCGCTGCGCACGA
>CAJYBN010000034.1 GCA_913064925.1 uncultured Peptococcaceae bacterium | reverse complement strand
GACACCCTTGGGGAACCCGGTGGTGCCCGATGTATACTGCATGTTGATGACGTCGTCCGGTTTTAATGAGGACTGCCTGGCGTTTAATTCTTCGTCGCTAACCTTTTTCCCCATTTCATAAAGATCGTTCCAGTTGAACATGCCCGGCAATTTTTCTTCGCCAATGTAAATCACATTTTTCAACTTGGGCAGCCGGGAGCTATTTAACTTGCCGGGCTCGGATTCCTTCAACTCCGGGCAAAGCTCATACATAATGTCCACGTACTCGTTCTTTTGTTTCACCCCGTTAACCAAGATTATAGTGGTGGAATCCGACTGTTTAAGCAGGTACTCCAGTTCAAAAGAACGGTAGTTGGTATTGACCGTAACTAAAACGGCTCCCATTTTGGCGCTGCCGAACTGGGCGTAAATCCACTCCGGCACGTTGTTGGCCCAGACGGAAATATGTTCCCCTTTTTCAATACCCAAAACCATAAGGCCTTTGGCCACTTGGTTGCAAATGTCCCTGAATTCGGGATAAGTTAGCTTGATTCCCCGCTTGGGATACATCATGGCAACATTATTGGGCAATTTTTCAGCCATTAAGTCAACTAGTTCGCCAATGGTTATTTTACCTATTTCAAATTGCGGCGCTTTCATGAACAAACCTCCTTGCAATTTTTTTCCGCCCAAAGTAAAGATTAAATGTAGCACTCACCCCCTTCTTTCCTGTTTTTTCTGGCTGTTTTAAATATTCTGAAATATTGATTTACATATAAACCGGCTTCCATGTGTTGAAATCACCCCCCGCCAAATCCGTAACTCATAAATACCAAACCGAGCTAGTAAAGTCTCCTAGTAAAAAAGCCATTCACCTTCTTTGTCAGGGGTCTAAAGGGAGCGTAAACACAACACACAGGGGCGGTGACACAAAAGCCGTAAAGCTTTTGTGTCAAGCCCTCCGGTCATGCATATACCGATCAACAGCCCAGGCAACGGGCTATCACCAAGCGCTGAACTTCGGACGTACCTTCACCGATCTCCAGCAGCTTTGCATCCCGCAAGTACCTTTCTACGGGAAATTCCTTCATATAGCCGTAGCCGCCGTGAATTTGTATGGCCTCCAGCGCCGCCTTGGTAGCTATTTCCGACCCGAAAACCTTGGCTATGGCAGCTTCCTTGGTATAAGGCTGGTCGTTATCTCTCAACCAGGCAGCTTTCAGGTATGCCAAGCGGGCCAGTTCAATGTTTACGGCCATGTCCGCCAGCTTAAACTGAATGGCCTGGAACTTAGAAATGCTCTGCCCGAATTGCACCCTTTCCTGGGCATATTTTAAAGAAGCATCCAGGCATGCCTGGGCTATACCCACGCCCATCGCTCCGATAGCAATGCGGCCCCCATCCAAAACCTTCAGAAATTGCTTGAATCCCTCGCCCGGCTTGCCCACCAAGTTTTCCTTGGGCACCCGGACATTGTCGAAAAATAACTCAGTGGTATTGGAACCATGTAAGCCTAGCTTTTCGTAACTGGCCCTAATGGTGAAACCAGGCGCGTCGGTAGGAACAATTATAGCGCTAATGCCCCTTTTCCCCTTGCTCTTGTCCGTAACCGCCGTGATGGTTACAAATTTAGCATAACTGGCGTTGGTTATAAAGCACTTGTTACCGTTAATGACCCATTCGTCGCCGTCTAACACAGCAGTGGTTTTAGTTCCACCGGCATCGGATCCCGCTTCCGGTTCGGTGAGCCCGAACGCCCCGATGCTTTCCCCGCGGCATAACATGGTTAAATATTTCTTCTTTTGCTCTTCCGTGCCAAACAAGTATATAGGCATGCAGCCAAGGGATATATGGGCTTCATAGGTCAACCCGGTCGAACCGCAAGCACGGGTTATTTCCTCCAAAGCAAGGCAATAACTAATATAATCCGCACCCGCTCCCCCATACTCCTCGGGAAAAGGAAGGCCCATTAAATCCATTTCGGCCAATTTCTTCATAATATCCAGGGGAAATTCACCGGTCTTGTCGATTTCCGCCGCCCTGGGCACAATTTCTTGCTGGGCAAAGTCCCGAACTACATCCCTGATCATCTTCTGGTCCCGGGTCAGATTAAAATCCACGTCTTTCTCCCCTCCTAAATAACTTATTAGTAGCATTACGGCATAAATTATTTGCAAAAAACATGCAACTGTCCGTTTAATGGTGCCGAGCGGCAATTCAACAACCTTAAGCGGCAATTATTTCCCCCGAACGGTAAACAGCCGCTTTTTTTCTCCCAGCGGCCACCAATTCAAGTGTAAACTTGTTTTACAGTAGTGCCATTACATCAGGAAAATCAAGTGAGGTTATATTTGACCAGTTTCTTGTATAACCCGGGCCTGGAAATGCCCAGCAATTGCGCAGCCTTGGCCTTATTGCCCTTGCTGTTTTTCAAGGCTTGCAAAATGACCAGCTTTTCAGTTTGGTTTATTATGTCGGCCAGCGTTTGCCCCCCGGAAAGTGACAGGGACAGCCCGTTGCCGCGGTTGAATTCCTCGTTTTCTCCGTGATTGTCGACTTCACTGTCCAGTAGACCAGACAATTGAGGCGGCAGGTGATCCTTGGTGATAACATTACCCTCTATAACGTTAAAAGCCCGTTCGATAACGTTTTCCAGCTCACGCACGTTTCCGGGCCAAGAATATTTTTGGAATATGGCTTCCACTTCCGGAGTTAAACCGGTCACCCGCAGGCCAAAAATGCGGTTGTACTTTTCAATAAAACAGGCTACCAGGTCGTTGATATCCTCTTTTCTCTCCCGTAGGGGTGGAATGGACAGGTTAACCACATTTAACCGGTAATATAAATCTTCCCGAAATTTTTTATATTTTACAAGGTGTTCCAGGTTATAATTGGTAGCCACCACCACACGGGCATCGGATATTTTCACTTCACCCCCACCCAGCTTCTGAATTTCCTTATCTTGGATAAACCGGAGCAGCTTGGCCTGAAGTGCAAAGGAAAGATCACCGATCTCATCCAGGAACACCGTACCTCCGTTGGCCAATTCCAATTTGCCGACCTGTCCGCCCTTCTTACTACCGGTAAATGCACCTTCCTCGTAACCAAAAAACTCCGATTCCAGCAAAGTGTCCGGGATGGCCGCGCAGTTAATCTTGATGAACGGACCGGAACGCCGCAGGCTTGCGGCATGTATGGCCTGGGCGAACAATTCCTTACCCGTCCCGCTCTCGCCCGTGATCAGCACGTTTGAATTGCGCGGTGCCACCTTCAGCAGGGTTTCTTTTAAGTCGACCATCTGGGGGCTGTTACCCACAATGTGGTCCACGGTATATAAAACCGTACTTTTGCGGTGCGCCGCCTGCCTTTTTCGCCTATTTCCCTCGCCAGCGTCATAATTTATTTCCCGCTCGGGATTCAAGAAAATGATTTTTGCCAAAGCCCCTTGAACGCGCTGGTTGCTTTTAATGGGTATGTAATCGGACAAAAAGCTTCGCCCGTCAATGCTGTCGATCTTGCCAAACTCGGGAACGCCGCTTTTTAAAACCTTCATTAACCTGCGCAGCCCGCTATGCTTGCAAACCTCCGTCAACGGTCTTCCGATCATTTTATCCGGAGTTTTCCTCAGTGTAGCTGCCAAAGTGGAATTGACCTGCTGAATAATGCCGTTTTCCCCGATTACCAGCAGCCCCTCATTACTATTTTCAAATATGGTGTTTAATATTTTTTCTGCTGAATATTTAACTGAAACCCCCGTCTCCTCCGGATAAAGCACCTATATCACCTCAAAAATTTTTGACTTGTTAAAACATTTTAACAACTAAGCCCTCACATTGTACAGACCCGCAAGCCGCCCAAAAATTAAATTATACCTGCCTAACGGAATCATACTTTAGTTTTTATAGTGTGTCACAACTGGTTACACTTTTTAGTTTACAATTGGTAACACTTTTCGCCTACAAAGTGTTGACAATCACTCGAACACGAGGAGGAAAATGCAGTTTTTTATCGAAAAATACCATGTAAATCCTGGAAGGGGAAGTGAGTATTTTGTCAAGAAACGCCATAAACATTAAGGGGACCAGGCAAGGTCTTGTCATCTTGCTGGACACCAACCGGGATTTTGCAGAATTAAAATCGGGATTAAAAAACATTATGGAAACTTCCCACGGTTTTTTTGCCGGGGCCAGGTTTATCTTACAAAGCGATAAAAAACTATTTCCCGCGGAAAAAAGCGAATTGGAAGCCATTTGCATGGAATACGGATTGATTCCAAATTCCGAGGCCGCTCAGCAGCCTGGCCGGCGCCGGGGTGAAACTAGCCTCGCGTCACTGCCGGGCGAACCGGCGCTGCTGGTTAAGAAGACTCTGCGATCCGGTCAACACGTCAACTACCCAGGTCACGTAACGGTACTGGGTAACGTGCATCCCGGCGCCAAGATCACGGCAGGCGGCAGCATCATCATCATGGGCAACTGCTCGGGCTTCGTGCATGCCGGTAGCAACGGGGATGGCAGCGCCTTTATACTAGCTGCAACCATGCGGCAGGCGCACTTAAGAATTGCCGGCATAGCCATGCACGAAACGCCGCTGGATTTGCCCTACAGCCCGGTTAAAGCCTGCATCAGGCATAACCGCATAGTATTTACCGGATATACCGGCGGCAACCGGCTCAATTAAAAGCCTGCCTTGCCGGCGGCAGCCAAAAGGCCGACGATCGTCTTGGCATCAACCAGCTCGCCCCTGGCTGCCATTTGCAGGGCTTCAGGCAGCGGCACCTTAACGACGTCGATGAATTCGTCCCGGTCGAGCTTTTGCCCGGCAAGCGTTAAATCGGCGGCCATGAATAGGTAGATTTTTTCCGTACAAAAACCGGGCGATGTGTAAAAACTATACATTTCCCGCCAGGCACTCGCCCGGTAACCAGTTTCCTCTTCTAGTTCTCTACGGGCGCATTCCAAGGGCTTTTCACCGGGCTCTATTTTTCCGGCAGGAATTTCCAGTAAAGCGCGGGCGACCGCGTACCGGTACTGTTTGACCATCAGCACTTCCCCCGCGCCGGTTATACCCACCACCGCCACCGCGTCGGTGGTTTCTACAACCTCCCTGGCGCTTGGACGCCCGTCCGGCAGAACCACCTCATCCCGTCTAACCTGCAGTATTTTCCCCTGAAAAACCGTTTGTGACGCCACCTTTTTTTCACCGGACACCGTTCAACACCCCCGGTTATATCTGCACCAACTTTTTCATTTCCCAAATCGTCAGGCCCGGCAGGAGTGCGTAGTCTTCCGTATCCAGGTGGCTGGGAGCGGAGGCGTCAAATAATACGTTCCCCGAGGGCGGAAACTCGTCGTCCCCTTCCCATAAAACAAAGGTTATGGGGATCTTGGGAAGTACCGGCACCGTCACAGCCAAATCACCCATCTTTTCCGTCCACCCTCCCAGCTTGCCGGCCGCTTCCGCCAGTTTGCCGGGCTTACTGCCGAATATGGCAACCAGCGGGTTTATGGACCGCTTAGTGAAAGGTCCTACGTAAATGGATCCACCGGGTAATTCCCTGAATGCAATCTTTCTACCCTCCACTGCCCGCGGGCTACAGTGGGTAAGGTAATGAAGCAAAATTATTTGGTAAGCCAAAGGCACCTCCTTCTTTTCACCTGCACACCTCACTTCCCCGCTCGGGTAATAGACATGGTATTTTGTACCTAAAAACGGTACCGTAAAAAAGAATCCCACCGGGTCAAAAGCAACCTGTGCATTGTCAGACGCGGCTTCAGGAGATATACCGGCTAATTCTTTCTTTGCTTTTTCGTAAGCCGGTTGTAAATTAATTTGCGCCATGACTGACCTCCTTGCAAGACTTTTATATCTGTATTATACAATACAGGCCAAACACCCGCCATTATCAAGTAACCGGCGTGATAAAGCAATTTTTTTGTTGAATTTTGCAAAAGGATTTTTATTAATTGAAAAGAAATATAAAATGTATTTGGAAATTATGGGTATAACCTGCAGACCAGCCTCTTATAAATTACTAAACCAAGCCAGGTCAGGGGGCCGAACAGTGACGCACATAGGCATACCCAGCTCTCTCTTTTATTACGTGTATTTCCCCATGTGGAAGGTTTTTTTTGAAGAGCTAAAAAACGTAAAAGTGGTAACTTCGGGTGAAACTACCAGGGAAATATTGGATAAAGGCGTCAGCGAGGCGCTGGCCGACGCTTGCGTGCCCGTTAAGGTGTTTTTCGGCCATGTCCTGACTTTGCGCAACAAGGTTGATTACTTATTTATTCCGCGCATTGTATGTTTAAACAGAAAAACGGTTTACTGTCCCAAATTCCTGGGCTTACCCGATATGATCCGCTACGGGTTATCGGACATGCCGCCCATCATCGACGTGCGCATAGATACACGCAAGATGCGCAGTGCCGTTTATCGTGCATTCAACACGGTGGGTCAAATACTGCAAGCCAAGAAGCAAAACATCTTGCGGGCTTACCTGAAGGCCAGGCTGGCTCAGTTCAAATTTAAACGTCTTTTGCGGAGAGGATGGCAACCCCCTGAAGCAATGGCCGCTGTTCTCAACGGCCGGAAAAGCAACCTGCCGGCCGACCCGCCCGGCCAGCTGCGTTTTGCCGTGGTTGGTTACCCTTACATCATCCACGACCGTTATATCAGCGTCGACGTCATTAACAAGCTGCGCCGCATGGGCGTAAGCGTGGTTACATCGGATAACCCGCCACCGCTGGCTTTGCGAATGCAGCGTTATGATTGCGGCAAAATACTGTTCTGGACATTCAGCGACCGGACTTTGCGAGCGGCTCATTACTTTGCCAAACAAGGTAAGGTTGACGGTATTATACACTTGACCGCTTTCGGCTGCGGGCCGGACTCCATTGTGGACAGATTTATTCAATATAACAGCAGCTCTCACCACATACCGTTTATGAGCCTGTCCATCGACGAGCACAGCGGCGAGGCCGGAGTGAGCACCAGGCTGGAAGCTTTTGTCGACATGGTTAGGAGAAAAAAAGGAGAGAAAATGAATGCGTAAGGTTACTTTTCCGCATGTGGGAGAATCGTACCGCACATTTAAAATGCTCTTAAATGACCTGGGCAATGAAGTGATTCTACCGCCGCGCCCCAGCCGCAGGACGCTCAATTTGGGCGTGCAGCACGTGCCCGAATTCGCTTGCCTGCCGCTTAAAATACTGATGGGAACATACCTGGAAACCTTGGAACGCGGCGCCAACGTCATTGTCACTTCGGGCGGCGTGGGCCCATGCCGTGCCGGGCTCTATGCCGAGGTGCACAAAAAGGTGCTGCACGACATGGGGTACCAGGTGGAAATGATCGTTTTTGAGCCGCCGCGCCTGCACCCCATCAACTTTATCCGCAACGTGCACAAACTCAACCCCGCGCGCTTGTCCATCAAAGCCATCATTGAATGCATCAAAAGGGCTTGGCGTAAATTACAGGCGCTGGATAACGTGGAAAAGGCCACCCACGTTATCAGGCCCAAAGAAATCAGACAGGGCGATACTAGCCGAACTTATAAAAAGGTGCTGGAGTGGATTGATAGCGCTTATACCATGGATGAAATCGTAGAAGCCGAAAAGGCGGCGCTGGAAGAACTGCATAATATACCCCAGGATCCTGAACGCATGATCCTTAAGGTTGGTATAGTAGGTGAAATATACGTCCTGCTTGAACCGGCAAGTAACCTGGAAATTGAAGAAATGCTGGGAAACATGGGAGTAGAAGTAGAAAGATCCATGTTCTTGACCGGCTGGACCAGGGACAACACCTGGAAGGAAACCGTTCAGGGCATGACGGTAAAAGAGGCGGCCGAACCCTACCTGCCAGAATTAATCGGCGGCCACGGCAGGGACTCCATTGGAAACACCGTGCTTTATGCCAAGCGTAACTTTGACGGCGTAATTCAGCTGGCGCCCTTTACCTGTATTCCAGAAATAGTGGCCCGTACCATTCTAACGTCGGTAAGCAAAGACTACAATATTCCAGTGCTCACCTTTTTCCTGGACGAGCAAACCGGAAAAGCAGGCATGGCCACGCGCTTGGAAGCTTTTGTAGACTTAATGAAACGCAAGAAAACAAAAATTAAACAAAACAAATTGCTACCTGCCAGCTCATTTTAATCTCAAGGACATCAAGTTAATCTCAAGGACATCAAGGAAGTGACGTCATGAAAGCCTATCTAGGAATCGACGTTGGGTCCGTCAGCACCAATATAGTCGTGCAGGATGAGGCCGGGGCAATTTTAGCCGGCCTCTACTTGCGAACCAGGGGACGCCCGGTGGAAACCCTTCAGGCAGGTCTCAAGGAAACAGCAGAAAAGTTACCTACCGGCATACAAATTTGCGGCGTAGGCACCACGGGCAGCGGCCGTTACCTGGCGGGTGTCATAGTCGGAGCCGACGTGATAAAAAACGAAATCACGGCTCACGCCGTGGCCGCTTCCCACTTCATATCTGATGTACAAACTGTTTTGGAAATCGGCGGGCAGGATTCTAAGATAATAATCATCAGAGACGGCATAGTGGTTGACTTTGCCATGAACACCGTTTGCGCGGCCGGTACGGGTTCCTTTTTAGACCAGCAGGCCTCTCGCCTGGGTATACCCATAACCGAATTCGGGGATCTGGCCCTGCAATCGAAACACCCGGTGCGCATAGCCGGGCGCTGCACGGTATTTGCTGAATCCGATATGATTCACAAGCAACAAATGGGCCACTCATTGAAAGACATCGTCAACGGGCTTTGTGAAGCGCTGGTGCGCAACTACCTAAACAACGTGGGCAAGGGAAAAGAAATCTTGCCGCCCGTAGTTTTCCAAGGCGGAGTTGCCGCTAACGCCGGAATCAAAGCCGCGTTTGAAAGGGCTCTGGGTATGGAAGTGCTTGTTCCGCCGCACCATAACATTATGGGGGCCATTGGCGCAGCGCTGCTGGCCAAGGAGGAAATAAATCATAGCCAAAAAGCCAGCCGGTTCAAGGGCTTTTCCATTACCAAGCTGACGTACAGAACAAGTAGCTTTGAATGCAACGGCTGCCCTAACAACTGTGAAATCGCGGAAATATATGAAGAAGACCGCGTTATCGGCCGCTGGGGCGCCAGGTGTCCCAAATGGGACATCGTGCAGGAGGAATTGCATTGACGGGTGGAGATTTAAAACTGGTGGGAATCATATTTAACGTTGTGGTTCTTGCCGTAATGATTGTATCCGGTGTTTGGGTAGGCCTCGACGCCCGCAAAACGGGGCGTTCTAAGCTGGAAGCAATATTATGGGGGCTTTTCGCCGGCTGGTTCATCATCATCGGACCTATATTTTACGTCTTTTTCAAGGGTAAATTTTATAAGTAACCGCTGCTCGTCAAGGCAGCGGTTTTATTTGTGGAACTAATTAACACATGTCTACGATCATCAACAAGTATTTCCCCGGCGTTTACCGGAAAGGCCTAAATACCGCACATAAGGCCTGCCAGCTTGCCCGCCGCCGTTAGGACGGCGTTTTTGAGGCACGTTTTTTGCATTAGTTATCAGCAACGCAACTGGTGAATACGTTGCTTTGTAAAGGTAAGGGGAGGTGACGTCGTGTCTAGGCCAAGGTTAAGCAAGGGCTTGGTTCAAGTGTATACCGGAAACGGCAAGGGCAAAACCACGGCTGCGCTGGGTTTAGCTTTGCGAGCCATAGGTCACGGCTATAAGGTTTTCATGCTTCAGTTTATGAAAGGCAGTAAGGATTACGGCGAATTGCAGGCAGCGGAAAAATATCTGCCCAACCTGATAATCGTGCAAAGCGGTCTGGAAACTTTTGTCAGCAAGGAGAGCCCCTCCCAAGCCGACATCGAGCTGGCCAGGCGGGGACTAGAAACTGCCAAAAAAGTGATTAACGAGCAGCACTACGACCTGATCATTTTGGACGAAATCAACGTGGCGCTGGATTTCCATTTGATCGACCTGGATGATGTCTTGCAGATGATCAAGACCAAGCCCCCGCACATTGAGCTTATCCTGACCGGGCGTTACGTGCCCCAAGCCATAGTAGAGCACGCCGACCTGGTCAGCGACGTTTCACTGGTCAAGCACCCTTATTACCAAGGGTGCGCCGCCAGAAAAGGCATAGAATATTGAATGTGAATTCTAAACGGGAGCGGATGGCATGACGCTGGACATCGGGAAACTCCATGCCAGCCGGAGCGGCCAGCTGCAAAAAGCGGTTCGCAACAGGTTATTCATGGAAATGATGGAAATGTTAGAAGAAGAACTGCATAATCACCTTTGGGACCACCTAAACCAAAACGGCAACATGACCGAACTGCTGGAAAAACTGGTTAACCGCCAGGTTGACCCCTACACGGAAGCGCGTAATTTGGTCCGGCGACTGCTTGCGCAAAAAAATCATTAGAAAGGGGAGTATTGATAAATATGTCGCGTGAGAAAATCAGCGAAATTAAAGCAGCCAGGGAAAAATGGCTGGCTGAAAGAAACAAAATGAAAGACAGGGATATAAAATTTGAAACCGTTTCCGGGATGGCCGTTAACGACATCTACACTCCCGAAGACGTCCAGGACCTGGATTACCTGCGAGACCTGGGCTTCCCCGGAGAATACCCCTTTACCAGGGGCGTGCAGCGCAATATGTACCGCGGCCGTTTGTGGACCATGCGGCAATTCGCCGGGTTCGGCACCGCACACGAATCAAACCAGCGGTACAAGTTCCTGCTGCAACAGGGCCAAACGGGCTTGAGCGTGGCTTTCGATATGCCCACCATCATGGGCTACGACAGCGACCACCCGCGCGCGCTGGGGGAAGTAGGACGGGTTGGTGTAGCCATTGACAGCTTGGCCGACATGGAAGTGCTGTTCGACGGCATCCCCCTGGACAAAATCAGTACTTCCATGACCATCAACGCGCCCGCATCCATACTCTGGTGCATGTACATCGCCACCGGTGAAAAGCAGGGCGTACCGCCGGAAAAGCTGACGGGAACCATCCAAAATGACATACTGAAGGAATATATTGCCCAAAAATCTTGGATCTTCCCCCCCGAGCCCTCCATGCGGTTAATTACCGACATTTTTGCCTACGCATCCAAGCACGTACCCAAGTGGAACACCATCAGCATCAGCGGTTACCATATTCGGGAAGCCGGTTCCACTGCCGTTCAGGAGCTGGCTTTCACCCTGGCAAACGGCTTCGCTTATGTGGAAGCGGGGATTAAGGCGGGCTTAAATGTTGACGATTTCGCACCACGCCTCTCGTTCTTTTTTAACTCGCATATCGATTTCTTCGAAGAAATCGCCAAGTTCCGCGCCGCCAGGAGAATTTGGGCCAGGCGAATGAAAGAAAAATACGGCGCCAAAAACCCCCGGTCGTGGATGTTGCGCTTCCATACGCAAACTGCGGGCTGCAGCCTGACCGCCCAGCAGCCGGAAAACAATATCGTACGCACGGCTTACGAGGCGCTGGCCGCCGTGCTGGGAGGAACCCAATCCCTGCACACCAACTCCATGGACGAAGTGTTGGCCTTGCCCACCGAAAAAGCGGTGCAAATAGCCCTGCGCACCCAGCAAATCATTGCCTACGAGACCGGCGCACCCAACGTTATAGATCCCCTGGCGGGCTCGTATTACGTGGAAGCGCTGACCAATAAGATGGAAGAAGAGGCGGAAAAATACTTTGCAGAAATCGAACGCCGCGGCGGCGTCCTGGCGGCCATCGACCAGAATTTCTTCCAGCAAGAGATAGCCGATGCCGCATACCAATACCAGCGTGCCATAGATAACAAGGAACGCATCCTGGTGGGGGTCAACGAGTTTACCACCGGCGAAGAACTGGACATTGAAATATTATACATTGATCCGGAAATAGAACGCAAGCAGGTGGAAAGGGTCAAAAAATTGCGGCGCGAGCGCGACAATATCCGCGTGCAGGAAACGCTGGATGCACTGCGAAATGCCGCCCAGGGAACGGAAAACTTAATTCCCTACATTCTTGAATGTGTTCGGGCTTACGCCACCGAGGGCGAGATAATCCAAACCTTAAAGGAAATATTTGGCGAGTATAAGGAAAAACCGACCTTTTAAAACAAAAAAATTGCAAAGGAGGATTCCTATGGCCAGAAAAATTAGAGTACTGGTCGCTAAACCCGGGCTAGACGGTCACGACCGGGGGGCCAGGGTAATTGCCCGTGGCCTTAGAGACGCCGGCATGGAAGTGGTATATACCGGGCTACATCAAACTCCCGAGCAAATAGTGGAAGCTGCCATCCAGGAAGACGTTGACGTGGTGGGGTTGTCTATCCTCAGCGGTGCTCATATGACTTTATTCCCCAGGGTTTGCGAGCTATTGAAGGAAAATAATGCCGAGGACATTTTGGTCATCGGCGGAGGGATCATTCCTGAAGCAGATATTAAAAAGCTTAAGGAAAACGGTTGGGCCGCTGAGCTGTTCACGCCGGGCACGCCCATAGAAACAATAGTAGAATGGATCAACGCCAATGTAAAGGTCGATTAAACAAGTACCGCCCGGGCAACCGGGCGGTGTTTAACAATTACAGCCTTCGGTCACGCCGGAAAGGTCTCTTTTCCTGATCTCCCGTAAGCACTGCAAGGCGTAATCGATTTCTTCCTCGCGGTTGAAGTACGAAAAACTGAACCTTACCAGTTTTTTTCTAAAGGTACCTAGCGTGCGGTGTGCATCGGGGGCACAGTGCAACCCGGCCCGGCAGGCGATATTGTGCCAGCGGTCCAGGGCGCCGCCCACCGCCTGTGAATCCTTGCCTTTCACTAAAAAAGAAACCACCGGCGCTCTTTCTTCCCCCAGGCCTGGGCCGAATATTTTAATGCCGGGCATGTTATGCAGCCCTTCCAGCAACTTCTGAACCAGTTTATTTTCATGTTCCCTGATTTTTGCCAGGCCGGTGGTGCGAATAAACTTTATGCCCGCGCCAAGGCCGGCAATACCCACCGTATTTAACGTGCCGCTTTCGTATTTCTCGGGCAGCGCCTCGGGCTGGGCCGCGTCCGCCGACCAGCTGCCGGAACCCCCTTCGCGAAATGGTCTCAGGTTAACCCGCTCCCCCACATAAAGAACCCCTGTCCCGGGCGGTCCCATTAGCCCCTTGTGACCGGGCATGGCCAGCAAATCAATCTGCATGTCTTGCACGTCTATATCCAGAATGCCCGCGCTCTGGGCCGCGTCCACCAGGAAAATGAGGCCGTGTTCGCGGGCCAGTTCACCGATTTCCTGCACAGGCATAATGGTACCGGTTACGTTGGAAGCATGGGTCATAATCACCGCCCTGGTATCAGGCCTTATTGCCCGCTTAACCTCCTGCGGGTCCAAAGTACCGTCGGGCGCGCAGCGAATTTTGGTCACCTTTATGCTTCCGCGCAAGCCGTAAAGCGGCCTGGTTACCGAGTTATGTTCCATGGAACTTGTTATAACGTGATCCCCCTGCTCCAGCATGCCTTTAATGGCCGTGTTAAGGGCATCTGTGGCGTTTAAAGTAAAAATTATTCTATCGGGCTGCGGGATATTAAATAACTCGGCAATTAAAGCCCGGGTTTCGTCCACCAAGCGCCCTGCAGCCAGGGCCATTTGATGTCCCGAGCGTCCCGGGTTAGCTCCCGTTTGTTCCAAACACAAGCGCATGGCGTCCAGCACTTCTTGTGGCTTAGGCCAGGAAGTGGCAGCGTTATCGAAGTAAATCATTTTACGGGCACCTCCCTCCTCGTTAATTTTTATTATTGTTTAAGATACCCGCCAACTTATACGAAAAAATCCCGCTTGTTTTCCCAAGCGGGATAAAAGGTTGACAATGTGTTTCCGTTACCTTCGCTCACGCCAAATTTCGCTCTCTGAGCTCAACCTGTTTTTACCGCTATCTATTGCGCGTTCAACCTGCGCTTTTTGAGCTTTTCTTTGACGGTAGGATAATAATCCAGGTTGGTATGCGGCAAAAACTTGCTGCCCACGAATTTATTCATAAAAGCTTCGCTGGCGTTAAGTTCAAAATAAGTTATGCTGCGCGAAATTTCCTCGGCTTCATGTCTAGCCTGGCCGGATACTAATGCCAGCCTGGCACCTTCTCCGGAACTGTTACCCAGGCGGATCATTTTTCCCCTGGGTAAATCAGGGTATAAGCCCACGGTAACGGCCGATTCCAAATCCAAGTGCTGCCCGAAAGCACCGGCTGCATAAAAGGTTTCAATATCCTCCATACGGCACCCCACGCTTTCCAGCAAGTACTCCAGTGCCGCGTTTATCGCCCCCTTGGTGCGCATGATGTTGTTGATGTCGGCCTGGGTAAAGGTAATATCCCGGCCGGTAGCGGACTCGCAGGCTGGTACCACGATGAATTCCGATTTGTCACCTTTAAACTTGCCGGCCCGGTCAATGATCCCCGCCAAAAGCAACTCGGCCAAGCAATCCACCAAACCGGAACCGCAAATTCCAGCGGGTTTTTCATCGGCTATGGTACGGTAAGTAACCTTACCGGTCCGGCGGTCAATGCGCACTTGGTAAACCGCTCCCATCTCTGCCCGCATGCCGCAGCGGGCAACCCCGCCTTCCAGGGCTGGCCCGGCTGCCCCGGCACAGGCCACCAGCCACTCGTTGTTTCCCAGCACCATTTCCCCGTTGGTACCAATATCCACAAACAGAGCAAGTTCGGGTTTTTTGTACAGCCCGCTCGCTAAAATGCCGCCTACAACGTCGCCGCCCACGTAACTACCTACCCCTGGCAGCGCGTAAAGCGGCGCCTCTGGGTTTACCCGTAGGCCAATATCGCCGGCCCTAATATAGCCCGGCCGGTTTACTACCGGTATATAGGGCGCCATGCAAATATGAGACGGGTCGAGCCCCAGTAGCAGGTGAATCATGGTGGTATTGGCGCCCACGGCGACAGCACTAATGTCCGTTTGTCCGATGTCGCCCCCCTTCGCCAGCCGGGCAATTATCTTGTTCAAGGTAGCTACTGCGGCTTCCCTCATCTGCGCCCTGCCCTCCGGCGTTCCCGCCAAGTATATCCTGGTTAATATGTCATCTCCGTATTGCGCCTGGCCGTTGTAGTCGGCAGCAGCCAGCTTTATGTTCCCGGTAGTCAAGTCCACCAGGTATCCCACCACTGTGGTAGTACCCAAGTCGATTGCCAACCCATAATGGTGTCCGGTTTTGT
This sequence comes from uncultured Peptococcaceae bacterium, assembly GCA_913064925.1. Taxonomy (GTDB): domain Bacteria; phylum Bacillota; class Desulfotomaculia; order Desulfotomaculales; family Desulfallaceae; genus CAJYBN01. Next base: position 2,008 of record CAJYBN010000034.1, on the reverse strand, counting down.
CGCCGGGTTCAACATCGATTACCGACCAGTAATCGCCGAAACACGCCAGCGTTGCGGTTACCCGCCAGTCGGCGCTGCGCAGGACTTCGCTGGTTTTGTTCATCAGGTTGAGCGGCATGTGCAGTCCGGGGCAGCAATCCCGTAAAGCACTCAAGAGCCTGTCCACGTCTGCCTGGTTATCCTGCAGACTGGGCGGTTTTAATTCAACATAGCGCTTGCGGCTGAGGGGATCTATGGTAATGTCAACAGAAACCCGGTTCTGCAGGATAATTTCACGACTGCTGTTCATGATCGGATATACACCTCTTAACAAGCTTTGGACACTTATGAATATATCACAATACAGTAAAATGCAAAAGAGATACCTCGTGGCATCTCTTCAGCGTTATAAAAACGGGCTTTTTTTACCTGGCATGGCGATTTCGGCGCCCAAAAATTACGAAGTTTGCCCAAGCTAAATCGACCCCGCAATTGGACCCCTTATCGGTTTAAGCCGGAGCGCGCACCAGTGCACGAGCCTCCCCTCTTTGCTCTTTACGCTTTGCCAGGAGTGGTCAACAGCGTTTCCTGCACCATAAAGCCAGGCCTGTATAATGTTACAAGCGCAAAATTATCCCTTTAGGTATCTTTTAAATCACCTGTTGAGGATTCTTCCTTATCCTGCCGACCAACCGAGCAAGCACCCGCACCAGCGGGTGCGCCAGTTGCATTTTCAGCACCCGACACTCGTTTTTCAACCTAGTTATTTCTTGCTGGGCCAGTCGTAGCGACCGGTGTAGTCTCTCTCCTTCGGCCATGGAATGTTTAAGGTCCGCGCTTAACGCGTTGACTTCCTCGCGCCATATCCTTTCATCCTGTTCCTTGGCTTCCCGCAACCTTTCCAGCTGTTGCCTTAAATTAACAATCTCCGTCTGCAGTTCGGCAATTCTACCAGCGTGGTTTTCCTTCATTTCCAATAACTTGGCTTTATTTTCCCGGTCTTTTTCCTTATACTGCTGTAATTTAGTAAAGAGAGATTCCAAGCTGGCCTGGTTTTTTTGCAAGGCTTCGCGTAAATTATTTTTTTCCGCCTCGTTCTCCCTGGCTCGTTTTACCCATAACCGGCACTGATACAGTATGCTGTTGGCTTTGGCTTCAAGTTTCTGCAGGTGCTCCTTGTAACGGTAAATTTCCTTTTTCCTGAGCGCCAACAGCAGGTCTTTTTCGGCCATTTGGGTGGCCATTTGTTCCAGCCGGGTCATATCATCCCGCCGTTGAGCCAGCGCGGCGGCAGCCTCCCGCTGAGACGCCGTCACTTCCGTAAGTTGCTTTTGTAAATTGGTATACTTACGCCGCCAGCGCTCCCGGTCCCTGTGCCAGCGCAATCTTTGACGCTGAAGGGCTCCTAAATAGCGCCTCAGAAGTTTGTCATAAACCACTTTCAAGTCGCTGCTGTAACACCAGACCCCGTTGCCTATTTCTTCAAAGTAAGGGAATTTATTCAGCACCCCTTTGATTTCATCCAAAGTAACTTTTCGCCAAGTCCCTACCTGTTCCCCAAGTTGGGCCAAGGAAAGCCCTGTCGGGTGTATTTTCAGGGCCTTGATTATTAAGTGCTTGAGGGAATAGTGGCCCGTTTCCACTTCCCATTCGGTCAGCCCCCATAAACCGTTCTCCAGTTGGACGAACCTACCGTCGTTGATTAACCCTGCCTGTTCGGAAACCGGCTTGCGCTTTTTTTTCTTATTGTTTACTTTAGCCAGTTCGTTTAAGCTCAAAGGTTTTTGCTTCTTGAGCAGCAAATTATAAAACTGATCGTTTTCTCTCAGGCCGTCAAGCTGCAGCACCCAAATATAGCCATCATCGCTCTGAAAACAGTTATGCTGTTGCAGGCACAAGCGAACCTTTTCCTCCACTTGCTCGCGGTTATAATCTTTTAGCATCTGCCTGTGTACATAGGGAGTCAACTCTGCAACGGACAGGGAATCAAAGAAAAACAGGTTTTTTTTCAATAAATCAGTCAGGGAAT
>CAJYBN010000033.1 GCA_913064925.1 uncultured Peptococcaceae bacterium | reverse complement strand
GATGACGCCCCTTACGGCGGCGGTGCCGGCATGGTCATGCAGGCGCCGCCCATATTACGGGCGTTGGAACAACTGCGCCGGCTGCGCGGAGGCGCGCTGTCCAGGGTGATTCTCATGTGTCCCACCGGCATCACCTTTGATCAAAACTGGGCCAGGGATTTGGCCCGGGAGGAACACCTGGTGATTATTTGCGGCCATTACGAAGGAGTGGACGAGCGGGTACGGGAACTGGCGGTTACCGATGAGCTATCCATCGGCGACTACGTCCTGACCGGCGGCGAGCTGCCGGCCATGGTGGTGGTGGACGCGGTGTCGCGCATGATCCCCGGCGTGCTGGGCGAGCGCGCATCGGCAGAAGAGGATTCCTTTGCCGATGGTATCCTGGAGTACCCGCAGTACACCAGGCCCAGGGTTTGTGCCGGCCTGGCCGTGCCGGAGATTTTGTTAAGCGGGCACCATGAAAAAATAAGACGCTGGCGCCGCCGCCAGGCCCTGCTGAAAACGCTGGAACGCCGCCCGGACCTGCTGCGCGAGGACGTCCTTACCGAAGAGGACCGCGCGATGCTGCGCGAAATGGCTGCCACCATCCGGGAAGTACTGGAGGAAGATTAACCCGGCGCGCGCGGGAACCTGGCCGCGGGTGAGCGTCTGGTCCAGCCGCCTGCGGCGGTGCCGGTAACACTCCGGTAACACTAAAGATTAAAGATGAAATATGGTTGACAAAATAATATAAACCGGGTAGCATGGTAGTTGAGAATGCCGGCACTAAGACGGTCTGGTACGTTTTTGGCGAATATTTAATTACCGCCATGGAAAACGAGGCCATGAAGGTCGCTGCAAGAAGGAGCGTCTTTCTGGCTTTTTAATTTTGTAAAAGCAAAAAGAGGTGTTATATCAGTGTGTATGGAAAAATCCCTCTGGAAAAAGGCCGTAGAATTTCACGGGCATTCCTGCCCCGGTTTGGCCATCGGTTACCGGGTGGCTGAAATAGCCCTGGAGCGCTTGCGTGAAATGCGTTCTGCCGATGAAGAACTGGTAGCCGTGGTGGAAAACGATGCCTGCGGCGTTGATGCCGTCATGCTGCTGACCGGGTGTACCCTGGGAAAAGGCAATTTGATTTACCGCGACCTGGGCAAGCAGGTTTATACCTTCGGCAGTCGCAATGGCAACCGGGCGCTGCGGATTTCGGTAAAAGGCGAGGTGTTGCACCGGCCGGACCCCCAGCTGGCCGAGCTGCGCAAGAAAGTTTTCAGCGGCACGGCTTCGCCGGAGGAAAAGGCCAGGTTCCGGGAAGCTCAAAACCGGCGTATCGAACAAATATTGAACATGCCGGAAGAACAATTTTGTAAAGTGGAGGAAATAGACTTTAAATTTCCCTCCAAGGCACGCATTTTCCCTTCCGTCAAGTGCTCCCGCTGCGGGGAGATGGTTATGGAACCCCGGGCCAGGGTGCGTGAAGGGCAATTTGTCTGCCTGGATTGCTTTGAGGATTATAGCAGGGGCTGGTAAAGTAAATAACCACTATTTTTTAACTTTTTTCATTAACCACTTGAAAGCAGCACATTCTTTCATTTCGCTAAAGGCAGTTTTCCCTAGCTGGATGCTGTATACCTGGGTGAATAGAACAATGCCGGTTGGGCCGTTTGCGGCATTGTTGCGCCGCCGGAACGATTATGGTATAATTTTGCTTGTTGATTACGGACGGTCCGCTGTCCCCAGCAAGTGGGCATGAACGTCCCGGGGAAGGAGGTTACATACATGGATTTGATACGTGCCGTGGAAAATGGTCAATTCAAGGAAGATATTCCTGAATTTCGTCCCGGTGACACCGTCAGGGTTCACGTCAAAGTGGTGGAGGGCAACCGGGAACGCATTCAAGCCTTTGAAGGCGTGGTTATCAGGCGTCGTGGCGGCGGGCTGGGCGAAACCTTCACCGTGCGCCGTGTTTCTTATGGCGTGGGGGTGGAAAGGACGTTCCCCCTGCATTCGCCGCGTATTGATAAAATTGAGGTGGTTAAGCGCGGGCGAGTCCGCAGGGCCAGGTTGTATTACCTGCGCAAGCTGCGCGGCAAGGCTGCACGCATTGCCACCAAACGTTAAACTTTCAGGGACTGCTGCCAGAGACAGTCCCTTTTTCAATACAGAAACTAAACCGAGGGGATAAGTATGGATCAGGCGGGGCAAGACCGGCCGGCGGAAAGATATGGCAAGAAGGGCAAGTCGGCCGTCATGGAATTGCTGGAATCCGTGGCGGTGGCCGTTTTGCTGGCGGTAATTATCAGGATGTTTATTTTCCAACCTTTTTATATTCCTTCCGGTTCCATGGAGCCCACGTTACACATCGGGGACCGCATCATAGTTAGTAAGATATCTTATTATTTCCAAGAACCGCAGCGGGGTGACATTATAGTTTTTAAGTTTCCCCTGGATCCCAAGCGAGACTTCGTGAAACGTATCATCGCCAAGGGCGGTGAAACGGTAGCCATACGAGACAGCCGCTTGTATATCGACGGCCGGCCCGTGCAGGAGGATTACCTGCCCCCCGGGCTGCGGTTTGAAGATTTCGGGCCGGTAAAAGTGCCGCCGGGCACTTACTTCATGCTGGGAGACAACCGCAACAACAGCGACGACAGCAGGGTTTGGGGGGCCATGCCCGAAGAGAACATCATCGGCAAAGCGATAATTATTTATTGGCCCCTTGACCGCATTAGGTTGTTATAAAAAACCGGCTTGGTAGGCAATAATACGTTAATGCATATAATGCGTATAACTTTAAAGGCAAAACCGGTGAAGCATATGGATATTCAGTGGTACCCGGGGCACATGGCCAAGGCGCGCCGGCAGGTGCAGCAAAGCCTCGGGTTGGTGGATGTGGTCATCGAGTTGCTGGACGCCCGCATTCCGGCCAGCAGCAGGAATCCCGACATTAACGAAATTTTACGCGCCAAACCCAGGGTGGTGGCGCTGAATAAGGCCGACCTCGCCGATCCCGAAGCGACGCGGGCCTGGCTGGAACTCTTCCGGCGCGACGGCCACGCGGCCGCTGCTGTGGACGCCAGGCGGGGTAAGGGTATCAAGCGGCTGGTGCAGTTAACTGAACAGCAGGCCAGGCCGGCCATCGCCAGATACGTCTCCAGGGGCAGGCGTGCCCGGCCGGCCCGCTGCATGGTGGTGGGAGTGCCTAATGTTGGTAAATCCATGCTTATCAACCGGCTGGCTGGGAAAAAGGTGGCCCGCACGGAAAACAGGCCGGGGGTGACCAGGGGCGAGCAGTGGATCAGGCTGGGCCGCGGCCTGGAACTTTTGGACACGCCGGGCATTCTTTGGCCCAAATTCGCGGACCCGGAAGTGGCTTTTAAGCTGGCGGTTACTGGTGCCGTCAAGGAGCAGATTTATGAGCCGGAAAACCTGTGCCTGAAACTGGTGCAGTGGCTGGCTGAAGCAGCCCCCGGCGTGCTGGCCAGGCATTACGGATTGGCGGGAACACCTTTAACGCCGTGGGAGGTTGTGGAACTGGTAGGCCGGCAAAGGGGCTTTATTACTGCCGGCGGTCAGGTAGACATGCACAGGACCTCCGTGGTGATTCTTAAGGATTTCCGCGAGGGGAGATTGGGGGGGTATACCCTTGATTTCCCTGAACAGTAAGTAAAAAACCCGAAAAATATTTTGCGGTGGGCAGGGATTTATACGTAAACCGCGAAAAAAATAATTGCTTAGCTTTTCTTCGGAGTACTGCTGTGGATATTAGTTCCTTGTCTGTTGACCGGATCAAAGAGCTGGTGGACCGGGCCCCGGAACTACCTGAAGAACTGTTGGCGGCCATGGAGGCCGACACCAGGTCGGCAGTGCGGGCGCTGCTGCGGCGCTGTTTGCTTGCCCGGCAAAAGCGGGAAGCCCGCCGGCGGCGCGCGGCAAACATGCGGGCCTTTGAATTGGGCCTCCGGGAACCGCACCACCACCTGGTATCGGGTGTGGACGAGGCAGGCCGCGGGCCGCTGGCGGGACCGGTGGTAGCGGCGGCCGTGATATTGCCCGAAGATTTTTTTTGCGAGGAACTGGACGATTCCAAAAAAATGAGCCCGGCCAGGCGTGAGGCGCTCAGCGCCGCCATTAAGAGGCGGGCGCTGGACTGGTCGGTGGGCATGGCCACCGTGGCCGAAATAGATAGTTACAACATACACCATGCGGCCATGCTGGCCATGGAGCGTGCCCTGCGCAACCTGCGCCTGGAGCCCGATCTTGTACTGGTGGACGGCAAGTTCACCCTGCCGGGTGTCGAAGCGGAACAAAAAGCGGTAGTTGGCGGCGACGGGCTGTGCCCGTCCATAGCCGCGGCTTCGGTGGTAGCTAAGGAAACCAGGGACAGGCTAATGAATGTTTTGCATGTCTTATACCCTCAGTACGGGTTTGACCGCCACAAGGGCTACGGTACTGCATCGCACCTGGCCAGCCTGGCGGCCTTTGGACCGTCTCCCGTGCACCGGTGCAGTTTTATGCCCGTTAAACAATTAATGAAATAACAGAGAACTTATTTTACGCCAGGGAGTTACGAAATTCACAATGGTTGGTTTTCGTTTGCTCCCCGGTTAATTATATGTGCTAGTTATTTTTACGGGAAAGGGGGGAGGTAAAGTGTCGGATTGGGCGGGCGTATTTATTTTCCTGGTAGTGGCGCTTATCTTTGGGGCCGGTGGTATCGTAACTTCATTCCTTATTCATCCCAGGCGGCAAAACCCAGCCAAGCTGGAGGAATACGAATGCGGCTTGCCGACCCGGGGACCCACGTGGGTGCAGTTCCGCACCAGCTATTTCCTTTACGCGTTGCTCTTCGTCATATTTGACGTGGAAACCATTTATTTATATCCCTGGGCGGTAAAATTCCAGAGCCTGGGATTATTTGCGTTCATTGAAATGATTATCTTTATTTTCATTTTGATTGTGGGCTTGTGGTACGCCTGGAAGGAAGGTGCGTTGGAATGGAAGTAAACAAGGAAAGCAGGCAGATTGAGAAAGTCAGCAGCGGGATTTGGGCTCCCGAGTACTTCGGTCCGAACCCCGACTACCACAACTTGTATCAGATGAAAAGGGTAATTTCCCTTTCGCCCCTGGAAAAAATATTGAATTTGGCCAGGGCTCATTCCATTTGGCCGCTGGGGTTCGGTTTGGCCTGTTGTGCCATTGAGGCCCTGATGGGGGCCAACGGCCCGCGCTATGACCTGTCGCGTTTCGGTTACGAGGTTATGCGCAGTACACCTCGCCAGGCCGATGTCATGGTGGTGGCCGGTACCATCACCAAAAAGGCCGCGCCCTTTGTTTTGCGCTTGTGGGAACAGATGGCCGAGCCGAAATGGTGCATCGCAGTGGGCAGCTGCGCCATATCCGGTGGTCCCTTTGTAGATTCATATTACGTGGTGCCGGGCGCCAACAAGCTGGTACCCGTGGATGTTTACGTGCCGGGTTGCCCGCCCAGGCCCGACGCGGTGCTGGAAGGCTTTTTAATGCTGAAGGACAAGATCCTGGAGAAGCGCAAGGTGGTGACCCGTTAAACATGGAAGATAAAGTCACTGCGTTGGTGGAGGAGCTTAGGGGCAAGTTTCCGTTTATTGAAGTTAATGAACAAAAGACTGTGATCGTTCCCGTCGACAAATTGCTGGAATTTATGCAGGAACTGAAGGATAATTACGCGCTGGACTTTTTGACCAACCTCACGGCGGTTGACTACCCGGAAGAAAACAAGTTCGAAGTTGTATACAATATTAACTCCATTGTAAAGGGCTACTCACTGATGGTCAAAACCAGCGTCAGCCGGGAGAAACCCGAATTGCCTTCGGTGTTTCCCATCTGGGGCGGAGCCAACTGGCAGGAAAGGAAAGTGTACGACCTCATGGGGATCGTGTTTACCGGCCATCCCAACCTGAAGCGCATCCTGCTGGACCCCAATTTCGAAGGGCACCCGTTGCGTAAAGACTTCCAGTGGGAAGGCGGCAGGGAGTAACCTATTACAGGGATTATAAGAGGTGTAGCCAATGTTAAGGACGCAAGAATATTTTCTGAACTTCGGCCCACAGCACCCCAGCACCCACGGTGTCTTTCAGATTATCCTCACGCTGGACGGCGAAAGAATCGTCAAGGCGGAGCCGGTGTGCGGTTACCTGCACCGGGGTATTGAAAAGCTGGCCGAGTCGCGCACCTATACCCAGGTCATCCCGTACACCGACCGGATGGACTACTTGGCGGCTATGCTGCAGAACCTGGGTTACGTGCAGGCCGTGGAAAAACTGATGGGCATTGAGGTGCCGGAAAGAGCCGAATACCTCAGGATCATTTCGGGCGAGCTGTCCCGCCTGGCCAGCCACCTGCTGGCCACCGGCGTTTACGCCCTGGATATCGGTGCTTTTACCGGCTTTCTCATTTGTTTCCGAGAACGGGAAAGGGTAATGGACCTGCTGGAAGAGCTGACCGGTTCGCGGATGACCCTCAGCTACGCCAGGATTGGCGGCGTGGCGGACGACGCACCCGAAGGCTGGCTGGATAAAGTCAAGCAGCTCATGGACGCCATGCCGGATTACATCGCGGAATACAACGGGTTGATCACCGGTAACGAGATATTCCAAGCCAGGACCAAGTTCGTCGGGCAGTTAAAACCGGAGACGGCCATTAATTACAGCCTCAGCGGCCCGGTGCTGCGGGCCAGCGGGGTGAACTACGACCTGCGCAAGGTCAGACCCTATGGCATTTACGACCGGTTTGATTTCGAGGTGCCCCTGGGCGAAAACGGCGATTGTTTTGACCGTTTTTACTGCCGGGTGCGGGAAATGCAGCAGTCGGTAAGGATCATCCAGCAAGCCATCGAGCAAATCAAAGAGGTCGGCGGGCCGGTCCAGGCCAAGGTGCCCAAGGTGCTCAAACCCCCCAAAGGCGACGTTTACCATGAAATTGAAAGCGCCAAGGGGATTATAGGGTACTACGTCGTTAGCGACGGCAGCAATAAACCTTACCGCGTGCATGTGCGGAGGCCGTCGTTCATTAACCTGGGCTACCTGGACGAAATGCTTCGCGGTTATCTTATAGCAGACGTTGTTGCTATTCTAGGCAGCATCGATATTGTTCTTGGTGAAGTGGATTGTTAGCAAATACGGGATCATAGGGGAGAAGAGGCATGTTGGAAAATTTATTTGTAGGTGTGGCCGACTGGCTTAGATCCCTTCTTGGTGGCTTGGGTACACCCGTGGAAATAAACGAAGCCATCGTGATGCTGGTCAAGCTTGTGGCTATCCTCGTATTTATTCTACTCAACGCTGCGTGGTTGGTTTACATGGAGCGCAAGGTTGCCGCCTACATGCAGGCCCGTATTGGCCCCAACCGGGTCGGTCCCAAGGGGCTGTTGCAACCATTTGCGGATGTGGGTAAGTTAATCTGCAAGGAGATCGTCATCCCGAGAAAAGCCGATATTGTGGTATTTTTACTTGCTCCCGTGCTGATTTTCGTGCCCACGGTGATGGTCTTTGCCGTGATTCCCTTCGGAAAAAATATGGCGGCCATCGACATGAATATCGGAGTGTTTTACCTGCTGGCCATTACCTCGCTGTCCACGCTGTTTTTATGGATGGGCGGCTGGGCCTCCAACAGTAAGTATTCCCTGATCGGCAGCATGCGCGTGGTGGCCCAGATGGTGAGCTACGAGCTGCCGCTGGTGTTGGGTTTGCTGGGCGTAATCATGATCGTGGGCAGCTTGCGCATGTCCGACATAATAGCTGCCCAGGAGCACGTGTGGTTCATATTTACCCAGCCCATCGCTTTCCTGATTTATTTTACCGCCGCGGTGGCGGAAACCAACCGCTGTCCCTTTGACCTGGTGGAAGGGGAATCCGAAATTATTTCCGGACCATACACCGAATACGCTGGGATGGCCTTCGCCATGTTCTTCATGGCCGAGTACGCCAACATCATGGTAATCTGCGCTATGGCCACCATCATGTTTCTTGGCGGTTGGCACGCGCCCTTCGGTCTGGATTTCATCCCGTCTTGGATATGGTTTTTCCTCAAAATGTACGCCTTAATTTTTATCGTTATGCAACTGCGTTGGACCTATCCGCGGATCAGGGTGGACCAGCTTATGGGGTTCGGCTGGAAGGTGCTGGTGCCCCTTGCCCTGGCCAACATCTTTATAACCGGCGTAGGGATGAAAATTTACCAGGCGATAGGGTGGTGATTGCATGTTTGGACAAGGGTTGATTAAAGGGCTGCAGATTACCTGGAAGGAGTTTTGGACGAAAAAGTTTACGGTGCAGTACCCGGACGAGCAACACCCGGTTCCGGAGCGCTTTCACGGCCGCTTTGTCCTGGATGTGGATAAATGCATTGCCTGCAGTTTGTGCGCCAATGCCTGCCCCAACAAGGTGATCAACCTCAAGCGGGAAAAGGTGGGCAAAAAGCAGTTTCTCACAGAATACGTGATGAATATCCAGTACTGCATGTTCTGCGGGCTGTGCGTGGAGGCCTGCAACAAGGACGCGTTGCATTTTTCCCAGGATTTTAACATGAACCAGTATTTTTACCGGGATATCCCCCTCGTGCTGGTGCGGCGGGAGGCGCCTGCCGAGCCGGAGGAGGAACAGGCGGGTAAAACCGGTGAAAAGCCGCAGCGGCAAGCCAAAGCCAAGAAACAGGCCGAACCCGCTGCCGCCGAAGCCGCCGCCGGCAAGGATCCCGGTAAGGAGGGTCAGTAACAGATGGAGACCAGTATATACACTGTAGTGGCATTTTACGGTCTGGCGCTTACCATCCTGGGAGCGGCTACCCTGGTGGTGTTTGCGCGCAACATTGTGCACTCGGTTCTATTTTTGGCCTTAACCTTTATTGCCATGGCCGGCTTGTTTTTAACGCTGGACGCCGACTTTATCGCCGCGGTGCAGGTGCTGGTTTATGCCGGTGCGGTCTGCATCATGGTGGTGTTCGGTATTATGCTGATCCAGCGGGCCGACATGAAAGCCACCAACTTGTTCAACCGGCAGCTTTTTACGGGCGGCGGCGTGGTGGCGCTGGTTGTGGCTTTGTGCGCCGTGTTTGCCGGCCGTACCGCCTGGGCGGAAATGGTGGCCGCGGAGGCGGTGCCGGAGGGTACGGTGCAGTTCATTGGCGCCTTGTTGATGAGCAAGTACGTCATACCTTTTGAAGTGGCCGCCTTGCTGCTGCTGGTGGCCCTGATCGGCGCCATCGTTCTGGCCAGGGATGAGGAGGTGAAGGCCGATGCTGGCGATTAGTTTAACCCATTACGTGGTGCTGTCGGCCCTCCTGTTCAGTATCGGTCTGTTCGGGGTGCTGACCAAGCGCAACGCCGTGGCCGTTCTGATCTGTATCGAACTGATGCTCAACGCGGTTAACATAAACCTGGTGGCTTTCAGCAAATACGTTACCCCAACTGATTTTATCGGCCAGATTTTTTCCATTTTCGTTATCACCGTAGCCGCTGCTGAAGTGGGGGTAGGTTTGGCCATCATCATCGCCATCTACCGTAACAGGCTGTCGGTCAATTTGGATGATTTTGACTGGCTTAAGTGGTAGGATTTTCAAGAGTGAAGGCAGGTGCTTGAGATAATGCTGGTTGAGTTTGCATTGTATCACGCATGGTTGGTGCCACTCCTTCCCGCCCTTGCCTTTGGGGTGATCGTTTTTCTCACCCGGCCGTGGCCAAAACTGAGCGCTATCGTGGCGGTCGGTTCCATGGCGGTGGCGTGCTTTTTCGCCACCCTGGCGGCGTACGGAGTTTTTACCAACCACGAGTTCGTGGAAAAACCGCTGGTTTACGCTACGCGCTGGTTTTCCCTGGGGCTGCCGGGGATGCCGGAAGTGCAGATTGATGTGGGCGTTCAGCTGGACCCCACTTCCGCCATGATGCTGTTCATGGTTTCGTTTATCGCCACTTTTATTTTCCTGTATTCAATTGGTTATATGGAAGGAGATCCCGGGTTTTCGGTTTTCTTCTCCTACCTGTCGCTGTTCGGCGCTTCCATGCTCCTGCTGGTCATTTCCAGCAACCTGCTGCAAATGTTTGTGGCCTGGGGGCTGGTAGGGCTTTGTTCCTACCTGTTGATCGGGTTTTACTCGCATAAGATCTCAGCCCGGGAGGCGGCCAAAAAGGCCTTCGTCACCTGCCGCGTGGCGGACTTCGGCCTGCTGCTGGGCCTGCTGGCCCTGCAGATCGTGTTCGGCACGCTGAACTTGACGGAGCTGAGTGAAAAAATCGCCCACTTTGAAGAATATACCACCTTCGGCATGCTGACGCTGATTGCCGTGCTGGTGTTCATCGGGCCCATAGGCAAATCGGGCCAGTTCCCGCTGCACGTGTGGCTGCCCGACGCCATGGAAGGCCCCACCCCGGTCAGCGCGCTGATTCACGCCGCAACCATGGTGGTGGCGGGCGTGTACCTGGTGGGACGCACCCTCTTCCTTTTCCACGAGGTGCCCTCGGCCATGCAGCTGGTGGCCGTTACCGGCGGCTTCACCGCACTGTTTGCCGCCACCATCGCCATTACCCAGCGGGAGATCAAGCGCATTTTGGCTTACTCCACCGTCAGCCAGCTGGGCTACATGATGCTGGCCCTGGGGGTGGGCAGCCTCACCGCCAGCATGTTCCACCTTTGGACGCACGCCTTCTTCAAGGCCTTGATGTTCCTGGGCGCCGGCAGCGTGCTGCACGCCCTGCACCACAAGGCTGACGTGTGGGAGATGGGCGGCCTGTACAAGAAAATGCCCATCACCACCTGGACGTTCGTCATCGGCGGCCTAGCCATTGCCGGCATTCCGCCCTTCGCGGGCTTTTGGAGCAAGGATGAAATCCTGGTCGCTACTTTAAGCGAAGGCCATTACGTGCTGTTCGCCGTGGGCGCCTTCACCGCTTTCCTCACCGCCTTTTATATGTGGCGCATGATTTTCCTGGCTTTCTTCGGCGAGGAAAAACCGGAAAACCATCCTCACGAGTCCCCGTGGACCATGACCGTGCCGCTAGTCGTCCTGGCTGTGGGCGCACTAGGGGCGGGCTGGGTCGGCACCCCCTGGCACAACGTCTGGGCCGAGTGGATCTTTTTCGGTCACCCGCACCACGGGCCGGTGAACTACGGCGCCATGCTTTTATCCATCGTGCTGGCGGCCGCGGGCATTTACCTGGCCTATATGCTGTACCTCAAGGACGCCAAGAAAAAGCGCGCTCGCAGGCTGGCCGAGTGGTTCGGCCCGGTCTACCGAATGCTTTATAATAAATACTACATCGACGAGCTGTATCTGTGGTTCAACCACGCGCTGGTGGACGGCACCGCCAGGCTGATGTACCTGTTCGACATTTACGTGGTGGACGGCATTGTCAACGGGATCGGCGGGTTCGCCAAGCTGTCCGGCGACGGGTTGCGCGTGTTCCAATCCGGGCGCCTGCAAAACTATGCCCTGATATTCTTCCTGGGCGTGCTGGCCGTTGCCGTGCTGATGGCCTTTACCGGCCCATCCGCCGCCAGCCTGGTTCTGGGAGGTGTAAAGTAAATGGAATTTCCGATCCTATTAACCATATTGCTGGCCCCAGTGGCGGCGGCGCTGATACTGGCCTTTGTTCCCAAAGAGGAGCACATGCTCATCAAGTGCGTGGCCGCGGTGGGTACGTTCGTATCCCTGGCCCTCAGCCTGTTTGCCTATTTTACCTATGACAAGACCGTCGGTGGACTGCAGTTTGTTTTTGGGCACAACGTCACTTGGATTAAGGACCTGGGCGTCACCTTTTTCCTGGCAGCGGACGGCATCAGCCTGCCCATGCTGCTGCTGACCAACCTGATCGGTTTTTCGGCGGTATTTGCCTCCTGGAACGTCAACAACCGGCCCAGGGAATTCTTTATCCTGCTCATGCTGCTCATTACCGGGGTCATGGGCACGTTTATCGCGCACGACCTGTTTATCTTCCTGCTGTTCTATGAAGTGGTGGTCATTCCCATTTACATCCTGGTGATCATTTGGGGCAGTTCCAAACGGGTCACCAAGGAATACGCCGGCATGAAGCTGACCATCTACCTGCTTATCGGTAGCGCTTTCCTGCTGGTGGGCGTCATCGCGCTGTTCGTCAAGACCACCGCGCTGGCCGGTACACCGGACATGAGCTTTACCGGGCTGGCCCAGGCGGCCGCGCAGTTGTCCCGGTTCGACCAGATCTGGCTGTTTGCCCTGATGCTGTTTGGCTTCGGCTCGCTGGTTTCCATGTGGCCGTTCCACTCCTGGTCGCCCGACGGTTACGCCGGCGCTCCCACCGCGGTGAGTATGATCCACGCCGGCGTGCTGAAAAAGATCGGCGGGTACGGCCTTGTAAAAATAGCGGTTTATATGCTGCCCGTGGGCGCATCGTTCTGGGCGCCGTACATGGCAGTGCTGGGCGTTTGCGGCGTGGCTTACGCCGCCCTGGGGGCGCTGGCCCAGAAGGACTTGAAATACATCGTGGGTTACTCCAGCGTGAGCCACATGGGTTACGTGATCCTGGCCGTGGCCTGCCTGGACGTCATCGGCCTCAACGGTGCGGTGGCCAACATGTTCGCCCACGGCGTGATGGCGGCGCTGTTCTTCTCCATGATTGGTTTTATCTACGAAAAGACGCACACCCGCTGGATTCCGGATTTGGGCGGCTTGGCCCGGCAGACACCGCGATTGGCTGCGGGGTTCATGCTGGCGGCCTTGGCGTCGCTGGGATTGCCCGGTCTGGTTAGCTTCATTCCCGAGTTTACCATCTTCATTTCCAGCTTCCATAACTACGGCGGCCTGGCGGTCATCGGTATTGCCGGTATTATTATCACTGCGCTGTACGTGCTGCGTGCCGGCGCCAATACCCTTTTCGGCCCGCCCCGCCCGGAATACGATCACCTTCAGGACATCAGGGGTCCGGAAATGGTGCCCCTTGTGGTGCTGGGCACCGTGCTGGTGGTCGGGGGACTGTTGCCCTCCCTGTTGTTTGACGTGATAAACAGCAGCGTTGTGCCCCTCCACGCGGCGATAAGCGACGCGCTCCAGATAGGGGGGAAGTTCTAAATGATGCCGTTTGATCCATCTGCACTAACCCTGGAAATGCTGGTTGCAGCCCTGGGCCTGGGTGTACTCATTCTCGGGCTGATTGTGCCCCACGGGTCCAGGCACGGGCTGGGCTGGCTGAGCTTTTTCGGCCTGCTGGGCATTATGGGCGTGGCCTTATCCATGTGGGGCGATAACCGCGAACTGCTCAGCGGCATGTACTTGCTGGATAACTATGCACTCTTCTGGAAAATCACCTTTATGCTGTCCGCAGCCCTGGTGATCTTAGGCTGCATGCGCTACGTCGACAGCATGGGCGGCCAGGCCGAATACTACAGCATGATCATCTTCGCCACCCTGGGCATGATGGTGATGGCCTCAGCGGGAGATTTCATCACCCTGTACCTGGGCCTGGAGCTGATGACCATCGCTTTCATCATCCTGGTCTGCTTCCGCAAGATGGAGGCCAAATCGGTGGAAGCGGGTATGAAATACATCCTTCTGGCCGGCATGAGTTCCGCGGTACTGCTGTACGGGCTGAGCCTCCTGTACGGCTTGACCGGCAGCGTAATTATCCTTGAGGTCAGCAGAATCATTGCGCTGCAGCCCGTGACACCGGCCCTGGTGCTGGCGGTGGTTATGCTGGTTGCCGGCCTGGGATTCAAGATTTCCGCCGTACCGTTCCACATGTGGACGCCTGACGTGTACGAGGGGGCGCCTACGCCGGTAACCTCTTTCCTGGCCATGGGTTCCAAGGCGGCGTCGTTCGCCATCTTGCTGCGCCTGTTTATCGCCGGCCTGCCCGGCATATGGGAAAACTGGACCATGGTGGTGGCCATTTTGGCGGCGGTGACGATCATTTTTGGCAACCTGGTGGCCATACCCCAGACCAACGTCAAAAGGCTGCTGGCTTATTCCAGCATCGCCCAAGCGGGGTACATTTTGGTGGGATTGGTCACCGCCACCGAAGCGGGCATTAAAGGCGTTATGTTTTACGCGTTCCTGTACGTGTTCGCCACGGTGGGCGCCTTTACGGTGGCAACGTATTTTTACCACGTTACAGGGAGCGACGAGTTGAAGGATTACGCCGGCTTGAGCCAGCGCTCGCCGCTGATGGCGGCGGTGATGCTGGTGGCTATGCTGAGCATGGCGGGCATTCCCCCGCTGGCCGGTTTCGTGGGCAAGTTCTACTTGTTTAAGACCATTGTAGACGGGTACCTGTGGCTGGTATTCATCGGCTTGATCATGAGTATGGTGTCGGTGTACTATTACCTGCGGGTTGCCCTGGTAATGTACCGCGACGAGCCTGCGGACCCCACGCCTATCAAACTGCCCAGCCCGGTGGCCGTGACGTTGATTGTGGCCATGGTGGTCACCCTGGTCATCGGGATTTACCCGGGGCCGCTTTCCGAAGTGGTTAACGAAGCTGCCCACACGTTCTTTATGCACTAATAGCAGGCAAGCAAAGTAAGCAAGCAAATAAACAAGCCCTTCACCGGTAAACGGTGAAGGGCTTGTTATTTTGGTCCACCGTCATAAGCCCTTGAAACGGGGTTCGCGCTTCTCCAGGAAGGCATGCATTCCTTCCCGGTAATCGCCGGTGAGGGCCGTGGTAATAATCTCCCGGCGTTCGCGACTGAGCTGGGCCTCCAGCAGCGACAGCATGGACTCGTTCAGCAGTTCTTTGGCCCGGGCAAAAGCTTCTGTGGCGCCGTTTTTCAATTTTTCCGCCCAGCGGTCGACCTCCTCGTTGAATTTATCGTCATCAACCACGGCATTAACCAGGCCGATTTCCAGCGCCTTTTCTGCCGTGAGTACGGGATCCATGAAGACCATTTCGCTGGCCCGGCCAAAGCCAATTAAAATGGGTATAAACAGCGTCCAGGCTCCGTCGGGCACCAGCCCTACGCTGGTCCAGGCCTGTTTGAAAACGGCGCTACGCGCGGCGATGCGCAGGTCGCAGGCGGCGGCTATGCTCAGGCCGGCCCCGGCTGCCGGGCCGTTGATGGCGGCGATGATGGGCTTGCGTAGATACCTGATGTCGACAATGATCCTGTTCAACCTGCGGGTTAAGTGCTTCCAGTAATCGGACGGGTCGGGGTCCTCGGACTCTCTGGCGGCTTCCAGGTCACCGCCGGAACAAAACCCCTCACCCGCCCCGGTAAGAATGACTACCTTGACGTTTTCGTCTTCGCAGCAATTTTCCAGGGCCTGAATCAATTCGTTGGCCAGTTCCAGATTAAGAGCGTTGTAATGCGGGCGGTTGAGCGTAATCCAACCTTTGCCGTTCTGCTTATCCAGAACCAGCGAGTTCCAATTCAAAGCTGAATACCTCCTTAATATGTCTTTTGCTTTACCATTATTCTGAGGAAAATTTTTAATTCCTTCCCGCAACAGATGAAACGCAAAAATATCATGCCGGTGGATGTTATGCGGCGCAGCTGTTTGATATAATTTACCTAAAAAGTATGTGCGGCCCGCCGGGGCTCGTGCTATAATTGTGAAAAACACGCCGTAAAACACGGAGGGAAGTTATGCCGCAGTTAAAAACTTATAAAGGTTCGGCGAAGTATATCGCTTCGGAGGAACTGATCAGTGCCGTCAACGTCGCCGCTGCGCTCAACCGCCCGCTGCTGATCAAGGGCGAGCCCGGTACGGGCAAAACCATGCTGGCCCAAAGCATTGCGGAAAGCCTGCAAATGAAACTGATAATATGGAACATCAAATCCACCACCAAGGCCCAGGATGGCCTGTACGTGTACGATACCGTGCAGCGCCTTTACGACAGCCAGTTCGGCGAAGGCGACGTGCGGAATATTAAGCAGTATATAAAGCTGGGCAAGCTGGGAGAGGCTTTTGTTTCTGAAGAACGGGTGGTTTTGCTGATTGACGAAATCGACAAGGCGGATATCGAGTTCCCCAACGACCTGCTCTGGGAACTGGATCAAATGAGTTTTTACATTCCGGAAACGCGGGAAACAATCACGGCCAAACACCGGCCCATCGTGGTGATTACCAGCAATGCCGAAAAGGAACTCCCGGACGCCTTTTTGCGCCGGTGCATCTTTCATTACATTGCCTTTCCCGACGAAGAAATGATGCGCGAAATTGTACGGGTCCATTACCCGGATCTGGATAAAAAACTGCTGCGCAGCGCCGTCAAGGCGTTTTACAAGATCAGGAACTTGCCTGGGCTGCAGAAAAAACCCAGCACCAGCGAGCTGCTGGACTGGGTGCAGGCGCTGGCCATAAGCGGGGTGGACCCGGATTTGATTGAAACCGAACTCCCGTTACCCGGCGTTTTGCTCAAGAAAGACAATGACATGGCCATATTCCGCCGCCGGTTCGGCGCCGGTGGGGATGCGCCGCTGGTGGCGGGCAAAAGAAATGTGAGCGGGTACTGGCGGAGCTGAAAACATGTTCACCGGCTTGTTTTACGCCCTGCGCCGGGAGGGCGTAAAAGTTACCGTTACCGAATGGCTGACCCTTATGGAAGCACTGGCCCGCGGGCTGGCCAACAACAGCTTGACGGGTTTTTATTACCTGGCACGGTCGGTGCTGGTCAAGAGCGAAACCGGTTACGATGCCTTTGACCGGGCTTTTCTGCGCTGTTTTGCCGGTATTGAAACGCCGCCCGCTATAACCGAAGAGGTTTTGCAGTGGCTGGAAAACGCGCTGCCCCCGCTTAAGGTTGATCCCCGGGAAAAAAATCCTGACCTGCAGTGGGACCTGGAAGAATTGAAAAAAATGCTGGCCGAGCGGCTGGCCAAGCAGACCGAGGAACACCACGGGGGTTCGCAGTGGATCGGCACGGGGGGCACTTCTCCCTTCGGGCATTCCGGGTATCACCCGGCGGGCGTGCGCATCGGCGGGGAATCGGTGAACCGCTCGGCGGTAAAGGTGGCGGCGGCCAGGGCCTACAGGGATTTCCGGTCCGACGAGACCCTGAACACGCGGCAGTTTGAGCTGGCCCTGCGCCGGCTGCGGCTGTTTAGTACGGCTGTGGAAGGCGAGCGGGACGTACTGGATTTGGATGCCACCGTGGAAGCTACGGGGCGCAACGCCGGGCGGCTGGAACTGGTATGGACCAGGGGGCGCAAAAACAATATCAAGCTGTTGATTTTGATGGATTCCGGCGGTTCCATGAACCCGTACCAGAGACTGTGCAGCAGGCTGTTCAATGCTGCCAACAAGTCCACCCACTTTCGCGACTTGCAGTTTTATTACTTCCACAACTGCGTGTATGAAGTCATTTTCAAAGACCCCTTTTGCATCAGGAAAAATTCCCTCAGCACCTACGAATTCTTGCGCCGGTACGGGCCTGATTACCGCCTGATCATGGTGGGCGACGCCAGTATGGCGGCAAGCGAGCTGCTGATGCCGTACGGCGCCCTGGACTGGGGGGCGGAAAACGAAGAGCCTGGGCTTACCTGGCTGCAAAGGCTGGCCGGTCATTTTGAACACAGCGTGTGGCTCAATCCCATCCCCAAGGACCACTGGGAGATGGTGGAGGGAGCCAGGACCATCGGGCTCATCCGGGAGGTATTTCCCATGTTCGAGCTAACCCTAGACGGGCTGCACGCGGCCATTAAAAAACTTATGGTCAAAAAATAAATTTGAGAGGTGGAGTAATCCATGAGCGACGATCTGGCTATGCAAATGCGCAACCGGGCGGGGGAGAATTTCCGCAGCGGCTATAACTGTGCGGAATCCATTTTTCTGGCCTTCCGCGAACTGGCGGCGCCCGATGTGGACCCGCAGATGGTGAGGATGTTCACCGTGTACGGCGGCGGCCTGGGACACGCCGGCTGTATGTGCGGGGCGCT